>CAKMZG010000146.1:0-4020 GCA_929200335.1 uncultured Alphaproteobacteria bacterium
GCCATAGATGGCACGGACTGGGGGGTGAATTTTAATATAGATATTGATGCTATCTGGCGCAATAAAGAAGAATGGAAAGCAAGCCGTTAGCAGCAGTCTGTATTGAATTAGGTATTAGTTCCATCACCACAAGCTTTTAGAAATTCATGGATAGCGGGTGCGCCTGAAATACCATTTGCCGTTTGTATTTCTGCATCACGACTGCCAAAGGTCACAAATTTAGATTTTGCAATATTGCGCCAAATAGGATCATTTCGTGGTATTAAAAATTCTGTGCCAAATGGGGCGTCACTAAGATCAAAATAGCGTCCCTCATAGCTATGGGTTGTATCATCAAGTATAAAATCAACTTTGATGGGATCGCCATGTTTATGTTTGCCAAAATTTATATTCAGTTTTAAATTGAAATTATTGCTGGCGGCATCAAAACAATCAACTTGTAATTTAGGTGCGGAGATTACTGCCTTGCTGTAACTTAAGATTTTGGGAGATCCCTTGCCGTAGCCATCGCCAGTATGCCAAAAATTGCCTGCACTATCGGGCTTAGCTGCAATTTTATTTAAAACTGTATGACTTAATTCGCCACCGGTCTCATCAGGAGTAGGGATTACTTCTGTTGAGTTCGTCAATATTGGATCACTCTGGGTATCATCTTGAGGTTGAGTGTTTTCCTCTGTGTTAGCAACAAGCGGGGCTTGTGCTGAATCTGCTACAAGAGGGGTCTCTATTTTTGGCTTTGGTTCTTGCTTACAAAGGGCTTGAAATTGACTAATGGCTACTTGAGAACCACGAAGGGTGAGCGTCATTTTCTTATCCATAAAGTCTAAGCGAACGCGAGAGCCCTTTTTCAAAGCTTTAAATAGTGGATCATCTAATTCCAGATCAAATTGAGGATAGCTGTTGTCATCAGCATTGATTTTAATTGGGGTGCCATAAACAAATTCGCGACCAAAAAAATCAAAAGTAATATGAGCAATTTTTTCATCTGCCCCAGGCTTTATATCAGAATTTATCTCAGCACCAGTCTCAATTTCAGCTTTGGCCTTTGTTGCAATTGCTGGAATACTAATGGTGGTCATATTATTGGTTGCTGGACAAGAAAAGTTGATATCGGCAGTTTCTTGGCATGTTTCACATTCTGCAACAAATATAGTTCTTGCAGCCTCATCAATTTGCCAGCGCTTATCTGCTGCTTGGGCAGACAATGCCACAGGTAACATCATGAAAATGCTGGTTAGTGAAAGTTTTGACATCATGATCCCGACCCTTGAAGACAATATGATCTGTAAAATTTTAAGTAAATAATATCTGTTCTTATAGAAGATTCGTAATCTTGCGTATAGCATAGATTGAACTCATCCACTGATGGATTGCACTCAATATTCATTAGAATTGTGCGGACTATCTTACCCGCACAATTTTTAGCAGTATAATGGGTCTTTTTTATGGCGTTACTCTTGCCATCTTAGCCATGAAATAGCCTTAGCCATGAAATAGCTTTAGCTATGACATAGCTTTAGCAAGAGGTTTGATTTTTTGTATGATAAACATATCTACCAACAAGAGACCTAAAAGCGTAATGCCCACTAATGGGAATGCCATGGCGACAAACAGCATTAAAAAGGCAGCGCCTTTCCACATGGGCAATTCAGAACCAAAATTAGGAGCTACCAAACGCTTAGCTTTGCTTGGACGACGCATCCACCACATTATAATGCCTGAGATGGCTAGAAATATCGTTGCTAGACAAAACAGTGTATTTAAAATGATGTTCCAAAGCCCCATAGTACCCATATGAAATGAGATACCAACTGCCATGGTTTTGCCCGCAACTGAATAATCTTTATATTGAACATCCGCTAGAATTTTACCGCTAAATTGATCAATATGCATGGTGCGATCACCCCACGGGTTTTCGCTGTCATTGCTCATGCTGTCTTGAGAGAGTGTCCAAACACCCTCTTTATTTTTTGGTAGATTGATATGAAAACGGTTTTGAAAGCCCAGTGCATTGGCATAGTTTTTAACGCTCTCTAAAGTGATCTCGCCTGGCTCTAGTGCAGGCGTGCCAACATCGGAACCTGATTTAGGCATTGGGGTTTGCTCTAGCGCCCAAGGCACATCTTTTGTTGAGCCGTGATTCATGCCCTCATGGGTTTCCTGAGATAGTGGTGCACTCCATTTATAGGCAGGAAATGTGCTCCACGCTTGAACGAATTTGCCACCCCAAATGCCTGTCCATGCCATGCCAGAGAGTAAGAAAAACACCAGTAAAATTACTGAATAAAACCCTATGCCTTGGTGTAAAGATTTAATAAGATTACGTTTTTTCAATGATAAATCAATTTTCAAAGATTGAGCAAGGCTTTTATCACGCGGCCACCACATATAAATGCCAGTGATAACCAAAATCAAACCAAAACCAGCGGCAATCTCGATCAGGCGATCACCAAAGTCACCCAGCAGCAAAGTTCCATGAACATTATCGGCAAAATCGTACCAGCCGTTGCGGCGTTCCCAAGTTTCTAAAATGTCAGTGGTATAGGGATTAATAGCTACCATGGTTTGTGCGCCATTTTCCTCGATGCGAAATAGCATGGCTTGATCAGGTGCGCGTCCACCGATCCATTCAAGAAGTGTGGCATTGGGATAGGTGCTTTCAACCTTTTGCTGCAAATTAGTAAGGCTATGCATCTCGCCTTGAGGCGGTATGGTTATTCTGCCGCCGTCTCTCCCATCAAAATTGGCGATGTGTAACATCATTAAGCCAGTTATAGCCAACATGATGAGAAAGGGTGCCACATAAAGGCCGGCATAAAAATGCCAGCGCCATGCAGCGATGTAAAAACGGTCTTGAATTGCAGTTGCAGTGCCCTCTTGGGCTTTTTTTGTATGGATATTCATTATAGTTGTCCCTAAATGTTTGCGACACTGTTGTGATACAGGTGCAAAAATACTTTGAGTTAATTACTGATTGTTATTTAGATCAAAGATTTAGGGGGTGCCCGTGTGGGATGCTGGATAATGAATTTTGTAGTGAGTATAGCCACTTGGCTTGGCGGCACTATACGATTGCCAAGGCGGGGCTTTATCAGATCAAAGCTTTGCACTAGATTTGGCAGTGCCATGGTTGCTGAAATGCGGCAAAATTCACAAGGGCTTTGTGTGCGGTGATGCTCATCATTTTCATCTGAGATACAGATAGAGGCAATGGTGCCATCGGGTAGAGTAAGCGCTGCAATTTTAATGGTCTTAGTACTGGTTTCAATACTGTTGATTGATGAGAGATTGGCACAATGGGCATAGGCAGACATCATAAGCGCAAGCGCGCATAACATGCGCACAAAGCTCGTGATGTATATGTTTTTAATTCTGCCCATAAGTTTTAGCCTATATGTGCTATCCTACACAATGGCCTTATAATATCACAAATTTGTATAGAATGTACGGTCATAAGGTCGCAAAGGTATGAACTATTTAAGCAAATTAAAGAAACTAGAGCGGCGTTTTAAATTTATATAAACGCATCAAACCCTAGTGAGCCTTGGACATATCACCCAAGATGTCTTTTTTGACAACTTTTGTTGTGCTGTCTAATTGATAAACCATAGGCACGCCAGTTGCTAAATTAAGCTTTACAATTTCGCTTTGTGGAATGCGGTCAAGGATCATCACCAATGCACGCAGTGAGTTGCCATGGGCTGCAACAAGTACGTTTTTGCCTGATAAAACATCAGGTAAAATTTCTTGCATATAATAAGGCCAAACGCGCGCGCCAGTATCTTTTAGGCTTTCGCCCTCATCACCTGGAGGTGGAACATCATATGAGCGGCGCCAGATGTGAACTTGCTCCTCGCCCCATTTTTCACGGGCATCATCTTTATTCAAGCCAGCTAAATCACCATAATTTCGCTCGTTCAAAGCTTGGTTTTTAATGGTTTTTAAATCAGGATAGTCAGGGTGGGATTGAATAAAATTAGCACCATCTCTAAAGCTTATTTCGTTTGATTGTCTTAATTT
>CAKMZG010000146.1:4030-6561 GCA_929200335.1 uncultured Alphaproteobacteria bacterium
GACCAAGGCCATCCAAAATATGTTGGCAGGTTTTTTGTGCGCGGGTGAGATCAGATGTATAGGCGATGTCAAATTTCACGCCAAACTCATTAAGTGCGCGTCCAGCTTCAATGGCTTCTGCATGGCCTTGCTCGGTTAGATCTGGGTCTTTCCAACCTGTGAAAAGATTTTTCAAGTTCCACTCGCTTTGTCCGTGGCGTGCGAGTACCAAAAGTCCAGGTTTATTAGTCATTTTAAAATCCTCAATTTTTATAAGCCCAATACATCTTGCATAGAATATAGGCCAGGGCCTTTGCCTTTGCCCCATTTGGCTGCTTTTGCTGCGCCATTGGCAAAGAGTGAGCGGTCTTCTGCAATGTGAGAAAGCTCAATGCGCTCACCATTGCCAGCTAAAATAACGCTATGGGTGCCTACAACAGAGCCGCCGCGCAAAGTGGCAAAGCCAATTGTGCCTGCTTCGCGCTCGCCCGTGATGCCATCACGCACAGCAACAGTGTTATCGGCTAGATCAACCTCGCGGCCTTTGGCTGCTGCATCGCCTAAGAGTTTTGCAGTGCCAGAAGGTGCATCGACCTTATGACGGTGGTGCATTTCTAAAACCTCAATGTCAAAATCCTCGGCAGAGAGTGCGGCTGCTGCACGCTGAACCAAAGTGGCAAGCAGGTTTACCCCTAGGCTCATATTACCAGATTTGATGATGGTAGCATGGCGGGAGGCCGCTTCTAGTTTTGCTTCTTCCTCTTCGGTAAAGCCAGTTGTACCAATCACATGGACTATGCGGGCTTGAGCAGAGAGTGTGGCAAATTCCAAAGTTGCTTGGGGTACAGTGAAATCAATCACGCCATCGGCTTTTGAAAAAGCCTCTAGTGTATCGGTTGTAATTTCAACACCAATTTTGCCAAGGCCAGCCAGTTCACCTGCATCACGGCCAATATCTGGCGCACCTTCACGCTCAATAGCGGCAGAAACGCAAAGTCCTGAGGTTTGATGTACAGTGCGAATAAGGGTTTGCCCCATGCGTCCTGCGGCACCAACAATAACCAGTTTCATATCAGCCATTTTACGCTCCCATATTTTGAGTTAATCGGCTTATATCGAAGTTTTGTAAAAAATCCTATAGGTGGCATAAAAATATGCTGCTAAAGATTGTCACTGTTCCAATGGCGGTTAGAGATATCTACCCCATAAAGCGCCGAAGTACGGGCATAATGGGCTAAGCCTTTAAGCGCTGCATCACTAGCTTTTATTAAATTTGTAGGAATTTGTGCCAGATGCTCTTGATGTGGATGCTTGTTTTGAAATGCTTCGCGGAAATTAGGGCGCTGCAAAAAGCTTTCTAAGCGTTGACCAACACCACCTGTGATATAAGCGCCACCCGTTGCATTGACAATTAAAGCCATATCACCAGCCACGCGACCGAGGTAGTTGCAGAAAAGCTCGCAGGTTTCAATAGCCAGCGGATCATCGCCATTAATTGCGGCCTCTGTCACTTCTTTTTCGTTACGCAGGGCGATATCTGCACCCTCTACCTTGCAAATGGTGCGATAAAGCCTGTGTAAGCCAGAACCACATAGGATATCTTCTGCCGAAATGCGATTATCCAAAACATCTAATGCCGCCCAGATTTGCAAATCGCGATCTGTGCGAGGGCCTAGATCCACATGGCCGCCTTCACCCGATACAGGTATCCATGTGCCATGTGTATAGATTAGGCTGGCCACGCCAAGGCCAGTGCCAGGCCCTAAAATTATTGCATTGCCAAATGGGTTGCCATTATTGCTATCGTTAGTTTCATCATTATATTCAGCACCAAGGGGCAAAATCTCGTCATCGTCAATGGCTTTGATAGCCAGTGCTTGGGCTTCAAAATCATTTAGTAAAATGATTTCATCAAAGGTGAACTCTTTAATCAAAGCTGTGGGATTAATCACCCAGTGGCAATTGGTCATATCAATGCGTTCATCGATGATATTACCCGCAGCTGCTAAAATAGCAGAACGCGGCAGGAGCGCTGTTTTATCTAATACGCCTTTTTGTATGGCTTCTTCGATGGTTTTATAGTCTTTGGTTAAAAGGCTATCAAAGGTTGTTGGTTCAGCATAGCTGTCTTTTAAAATCTGAAAGCGGGCATTGGTGCCGCCAATATCCCCAATGAGAATAGGAAATTGCAATTTAGGTTGAACTTTGGCCATAGAAACTTTCTGAAGTGTATTCTGCTGTGCTAAAAATTATTATAGATCTTATAACGCAGTTTTGTGACATTTCAATATGCATTTTAAAACGTTTGAAACTATTTCATGACAAAGTTATTTCATAACGAAGTTATTCTTTAGTGACACTGTTGTTTATAAGGTGCTTTTCAAAAAAAACTCGGCGTTCACCCTCAATAGGGCAGGTGGTTTTTGTGGCACGTTCAATTTGTACGTGGATATATTCGCCCTGAGCACGTGGCATTTCATCATCATTGGCAAAAATGCCAAATTGATAGATGAGCGATGTATTGCCCAAGTGTTTCACTGCCCAACCCACAT
>CAKMZG010000147.1:0-2702 GCA_929200335.1 uncultured Alphaproteobacteria bacterium
TGGTGTAATAGATTTTCATTTTTAGCGCTATCATTTTGATTGGTTGAATCTAATCCTTGTTCGGTAATTAGCCCAAATGGTTTGACCAGTAGATTTCGTAGTTTCATTGCGGGCAAAAACCAAAATGGTGGATGGTTTAGGGCATAGGCTAATGCCTCTTGAGCTGTTTGATCAGGCATTCCATTGATGCCAGTGAAAGTATCATGCCAATCAGCTTGTCGCTGAGGTAATTCTAACATCTTTTTCCCAATCGTTGTTTGAAATCAACATAAATGATTTGCCGTGTGAGTTAAGGCGACATTTTGTCTTGATTTAACGCCTTGTTGACATTTTCTAAAATTTAGCCATTATAACATCATGAGAACGGAATTAAGCATATCTACTATCGCAGCAACTATTATCAGCTGCATTATTACCAACTAGCATATCTGCTGGCTGGCCGTTTTTGTTTTCCCAAATACATTAAAATTCGACCTAGCCAGCGGCAAGAATCTGCGTTATTGAGCATACAACAAAACATGAGTATACGGTCGAAAATATGAGCATAAAATTATACAATACCTTGACGCGTAAGAAAGAAGTTTTTACGCCAATTGATGAGCAAAATGTTCGCCTATATGTCTGTGGCCCGACGGTTTATGATTTTGCTCATATTGGTAATGCACGTCCTGTGATTGTATTTGATACGCTTTATCGTTTGCTGCGCCATACCTACGGTGAGGCGCATGTTACTTATGTGCGCAACATCACTGATGTTGATGATAAGATCAACAATCGTGCAACTCAAGATTATCCTAATGAACCTCTAAATGAAGCCATTCGTAAGGTAACAGAAAAAACCGAAGCGCAGTTCCAAAATGATATGGATGCACTTGGGAATTTACGTCCAACAAAGCAGCCTCGCGCCACTGAATACATTGATGAAATGCGCCAAATGATTGATGGTTTGGTGGAAAATGGCCATGCCTATGTATCTGAAGGCCATGTATTATTTCATACTCCGAGCATGAAAGACTATGGTGAACTCTCTCGCCGCACATTAGATGAATTGCGGGCGGGCGCCCGAGTTGAAGTGGCTGGTTATAAAAAAGACGAAAGCGACTTTGTTCTTTGGAAACCCTCTGATGATGGGCAACCAGGGTGGCCAAGTCCTGCGGGCATTCAAGGTCTGGGGCGTCCAGGCTGGCATATTGAGTGTTCTGCAATGTCATGGAAGCTGCTTGGAGAAAATTTTGACATTCACGGTGGCGGAATTGATTTGGTATTTCCCCACCATGAGAATGAAATTGCTCAATCCAAATGTTTCCATGGTAAAGATGAAATGGCCAATATTTGGATGCATAATGGCTTTTTACAAATCAATGGCGAGAAAATGTCAAAATCTACAGGCAATTTTTTCACGGTTAATCAGGTGCTGGAAACTGGTGCTATGGGAGAGCGCCCTTGGCATGGCGCGGTTGCGCGTCTGGCCATGTTAATGACCCATTATCGTCATCCAATTGATTTTTCCATCGCAAAGCTGGAAGAGGCGGAAGGTACATTAAAATCTTGGGTGGAAGCTGCAAATGTAGAGTTGGATAATGGAGAATTAGACAATATTAGCCCATCGCAAGAGATTATTGATGCGCTGTTTGATGATCTAAACCTTGCACCTGCTTTTGCCTATTTGCATGGGCTTAAAAATAAAGCGGCAAAAGGTGATGAAGAGACCAAAATTCAATTGCATTGCGATTTAGAGTTTTTAGGGCTTTGGCCGAAAGATGTGCAGGCATTTTTAAGTGCGGGTAATCTTGAATTAGATGCATCCCGTGTTGCTGAGATTGAAGGTCTAGTTGCACAACGCCTTGCCCACTTAAATGCCAAAGAATGGGGCGAGGCTGATGCCATACGCAATCAATTGGCGGATGAGGGTATTCAATTAAAAGACGGCAAAGACGATGACGGCAACCGCACTACGAATTATGAATTAAAATCATAAATATTGAAAGCAAGATAATGGCAAAAGAAAAACTTTATTTATTTGATACCACTTTACGTGATGGGCAACAGACGCCGGGAGTTGATTTTTCTGTTGAGGATAAGATTAATATTGCCAAATGGCTGGATGATCTTGGGTTAGATTATGTTGAGGGTGGTTATCCTGGAGCTAATCCAACAGATACTGAATTTTTTAAGGAAAAACGTACTAAAAATGCAACCTTTACAGCCTTTGGTATGACCAAACGTGTTGGGATTTCTGCCTCAAATGATCCTGGGCTGAAAATGTTACTAGATAGTTCTGCTCCAGCTGTATGTTTTGTGGCAAAATCTTGGGATTATCATGTGAAACTTGCCCTTGGTTGCACTAATGAAGAGAACCTTGAATCCATTGCCGACAGTGTTAAAGCAACAGTTGCAGAGGGCAAAGAGGCATTGATTGATTGCGAGCATTTTTTTGATGGATTTAAAGCCAATTCTGATTATGCAAAATCTTGCGTTCAAACTGCATTAGATGCCGGTGCACGTTGGGTAGTTTTATGCGATACCAACGGCGGCACATTGCCAAGTGAAATATATGATATTGTTAGTGAGTTATGTAAGGTTTTTGATGGTTCAAAGCTTGGTATTCACACCCATAATGATACTGATCAGGCGGTTGCAAATTCTTTGGCTGCGGTGCGCGCAGGTGTGCGTCAAATTCAAGGGACAATCAATGGTATTGG
>CAKMZG010000147.1:2712-4313 GCA_929200335.1 uncultured Alphaproteobacteria bacterium
GTATTGGTGAGCGTTGTGGTAATGCCAATTTAATCTCGCTTATCCCGACTTTAAAGTTAAAAGCCGAATTTGCAGACAACTTTGCATTAAACATAGATGATGAGGGCTTAGCAAAACTAACAAAAATTTCTCGTGCTTTTGATGAATTGTTAAACCGTGCGCCTTTTGAAC
Organism: uncultured Alphaproteobacteria bacterium; assembly: GCA_929200335.1. Taxonomy (GTDB): domain Bacteria; phylum Pseudomonadota; class Alphaproteobacteria; order Rhizobiales; family Rhizobiaceae; genus CAKMZG01. Next base: position 2,884 of record CAKMZG010000147.1, read on the forward strand.
AAGCGCCCTATGTGGGAACGTCAGCCTTTGCAACTAAAGCTGGAATTCACGCCTCTGCGCTTTTAAAAGATCCCAAAACCTATGAGCATGTGGAGCCTCATTTAGTGGGCAATGCACGCCGTGTTATGGTCTCAGATCAAGGTGGTAAATCCAATTTTCTAGATGCATTAAAACGCCGTGGCCTAAAGGTGGATAAAAATAATCCAAAACTCAATCAGCTTATCACCATCGTTAAAGAACGTGAAGCGGAGGGCTATTCCTATGAGGCAGCCGATGCCAGCTTTGAATTATTAGCTGCACGTACGCTTTTTTCTGTACCTGAATATTTTAAGGTTGAGAGCTATCGCACCCAAGTTGAGCGCCGCTTTAATGCCATAGGTGAGACGGTGAATGTCTCAGAAGCTGTTGTCAAATTAGAGGTAGATGGTAAGCGCATTTTGGCAGTGTCAGAAGGCAATGGCCCCGTAAATGCATTAGATCAAGCGCTTCGTACCGATCTTGGTAAATATCAAGAAAATATCAGAGGTTTGGAGTTGGTTGATTTTAAAGTACGCATATTAAACGGCGGCACTGAGGCCATTACTCGCGTTTTAATTGAAAGCATGGATAGAGACGGTAACCGCTGGCGTACCGTGGGCGTATCAGAGAATATAATAGATGCCTCATTCCAAGCGCTCATTGATAGTATCAACTATGCACTTTATAAGCGGGGTGTGAAGGTTTAAAGCAAGAGAGGTTGAGCCTAATCTTTGTAAGAGGGGTCTTCTTTATCTAAAATTCGTTTCATTTCCTCAAAATGTGCAAATTCAGCACCCTTGTAAACTTGCCAGTCCTTAGCTGTTTGTTCGGCTAGGTTGTCATTAATCAGGTTTAACGGTTGCCCAGTTTGATAGGCCAATACCAAAGTGCGGGACGCCCGCTCTAAATAATACATGTTATCATAGGCTTCTGCCAAAGTAGGCGCCAATGTGGTTACCCCATGATTGCCCATCATTACGGTGTTGTGATGGCCAATGGATTTTGCAATACGTTCGCCTTCAAGTTCTTCATTGGCTATGCCGCCAAAAGACAGATCAATTGCAACACGTTTATAAAAACGCGCTGTGGTTTGATCTATGGGTTTGATTTCAGGATCCTTTAAGGATGCTAAAACGGTTGCATATTTGGGATGGAGATGTAAAACAGCCCGACCTTGGGGTACAAAACGATGGATAGCGCTATGAATGGACCATGCGGAAGGGTCTGGCGCATCGTCTCGATCCATTGTGCCGAGATCATTAGCATCCACTAAAACCAGCTGTGATGCTTTGGCCGTTGAGAAATGTTGCCATCTTGGATTAATCAAAAATTTTGTACCATCACTATTTACTGCCACTGAGAAATGATTTGCAACTGCCTCATGCCAATTGTGTCTCGCCGCAAGACGAAGG
>CAKMZG010000147.1:4323-6555 GCA_929200335.1 uncultured Alphaproteobacteria bacterium
TTTGTCGCTATGCAGCATAATGGTTTTGAATTTTGGCAATTGCGGGAGACCATGTCTTTCGCCAAAAGCCATGAGCGGCGGTTCAATGGAAGATTCTGGCAAAATAGCAACAGCCAAATCAGCAATAGCCGCTGCGCGTTGAGCATGATTGTTCTCACTCATATAGGCTACGCGATACTCTATACCTTGTTTTTTTAAAGCTTGTTCAGTGTTTTGGCGCCATAAGCATCCGCATTCCCATACAGATATAGGCAAGGGACGTTGTTCATAGGCGCAGCCACCCTTTAAACCAACCCATGTTAAACGTTCTTCATTTAAAATAATGGAATTGGGGTTTGCTTTTTCTTCCTCATTAGCTGTGACCATAGCAATATCCAATTCACCATTTTGAATTTTATCACGCTGTGCTTGGCTATTATGCACTATAACATCAACCCGAACATTTGGATGTGTTTGTGCAAAGCGTTTTAAAATATCAGGAACAAAATTTGAACTATAATCAGAAGAGGTGCCCAAGCGTACGGTGCCAACCATATCAGGGGACAAGAATTTGCCCATAATTTCACCATTGAGCGCGAGCAAACGGCGGGCATAACCTAAGAGTATTTCGCCATCAGCGGTAAGTTTTACAGATCTGGAATCACGATTAAAAACAGATGTACCCAAGATCTCTTCCAATCGCTTAATTTGCATGGAAACAGCCGAAGGCGTGCGGTGAACCTGCTCTGCTGCTTTAGTGAAATTGCCTAATTCTGCAATGGCAACAAAGCTTTTTAACAGCTCCATATCTAATGCTGGAAGGTTTTTTACTGCAAATTTGGGAGGGTTGGAAAGGGAATTGTCTTGTATATTCATTGGGTTAATCTATCTATCAATAAAATTGAATATTGCTATCAAATCATTTCGTTTCACTTAATGTTAGATTTAACTTAAATTGATGTCAAGGCGAGTTTATTTGCACCGCAAATGAAATTGCATGAACTTTAAGGGTCGCGACCTCCTGTTTTAATTTAAGGAGAACCCAAATGACTATTTGTAACGAGATGGAGTTGGGCTTAACCCAACAAAAATATGATGATAAAATAAACCTTTTTGGCAAGTCTTTGCTTTGGGTTACTAAAATTAGTAGCTTTTTGATAAAGCGGTATGATTTATATCTAAAGCGCCAAGCCTTTAATAATTTGCTGTATGTTGACGCAAGCGTTTTAAACGATATTGGGGTTAACCGCGCTGATATTGAATGGGCATCTAATTTGCCCTTGAAATGTAATGCCGCTCTCATGCTCGAAAAATTGAAAGCCGAAAATAAGGTTACATTGAATGAGGATGAAATCACTAAACGTCAAAAATTGGCAATGGTTGAAATGGTTAAATCACGTCATAATACGGTTGGAATGAAATACCTCTAATTTTCTTCCCAGTGCTTCATAATCATAGGTACAATATCTTCCGCCTTCTCAGCAATGAGGGGGCGGGCTTTGTTTTCAGTATGGATAAAACCTTCTGCGGACATATGTTCATAAAGCGCGATAAGTGGGTTCCAGAACCCATCAATATTGGCAAGGACAATGGGCTTGTCATGTCGCCCCAATTGTGCCCATGTCATAATCTCGATTAATTCTTCTAAGGTGCCAATACCCCCAGGCATTGCAACAAAGGCATCGGATTCCTCAAACATACGCTGTTTTCTCGTGTGCATATCTGGGGTGATAAGCATTTCCATGTCAATTTCTAATTGGTCGCCCTTGCGCTCAAATTCTGTTAGGAATTTTGGAATAATCCCAAAAACCGCCCCCCCATTATCAGCAGTGGATTTTGCCACATGTCCCATAATGCCATAATTTCCCGCACCATAAACCAAGCGAATTTTGTTTGATGCAATATCTTGCCCCAAAACCTGTGCAGAATTAACATATTGTGGAGATTTTCCTGGCTGAGAGCCGCAATAGACACAGATAGACTTTTGAGACATTATAATATCCTTTATAAGATTGATTCTATGGAAATTGAATGATCTATGAATTATATAGCAGTTTTAGCCCTTAGGAATGCACTATGAGTAATAATCACAAAAAAATAGATGCAGATGCACCGATGATGAAAACTTTGAGTTCTCTTTGGCCCTATATGTGGCCTAAAGAGCGCCCAGATTTAAAAACACGGGTGCTGATTGCCATCGGATTTTTGGTGATTGCAAAACTTGTCACACTGCTTATTCCCTATTTTTTCAAA
>CAKMZG010000148.1:0-4114 GCA_929200335.1 uncultured Alphaproteobacteria bacterium
CCTTTAGTGGCGCGAATAGTTCTCATTTAAGTGAATCTACTTAAATGCTACACGCTAGCATTAATCCCATAATAATATTAACCGCGAAGGCCATCATATCTAATCAAAGAAATTTTGTTCAGATACACCAAACCAAGCATCATGAAGCTCTGATAGCCTCCCATCCTCCTGCATTGATATCAGGCCAGCATCAAAAGCGTCGGATAAATTTACATTTCGCGCAAAAATAAACCTAAAACTTGAATCACTGACAGGCCTCCCAATAATCTTAAAGTTGAAGGAATTGGCAACGATGACATCCTCAGCTGAGGCACTATCAATGAGTGTCATATCCACCACGCCACTTTTCAAAAGCTTTAAACACTCGTTCTTTGCACGACTAAGAACAATACGGGGGTTATCTTTCTTTGCTTTTAAGACCCTTGTTATTCCTGCAAAATAGAACGCACTATTTGGAGGCAGGCAAACTTTTCCTTTAGTAAAAGCTCTAAAACTTGTAATATCTTCAAACCTATCTTCATCTGACCGCACAAGCATTAAAATATCAAAATGCAGATAGGGCAATGAATATTTCACTCCCCTAATAGAAAACTTTTTAATACCACTACCATCCATAGCCATATCAAAATTCCCCGTATCAATCGAAGGAATAACATTTTTCCAAGGCACCATGGAAATTTTATATTTAAAATTCAATCTCTTAGAGAGTTCTTTAATTGCATCAATTTCCCAACCTTCAAGTTCTCCAGTCACTGTATTCCGATAATGAAATGGAGCGGAGTTTCCACCCACAAGAATAGAAATCTCTCTTCCTTTTAAATCTGGCAATTCTTCAGCAACAGCCGTTCCAAAGAATGATATTATAAAGCTAAGAGTTATAGCCAAAGACTTACTATATGACATTCAACCAATCCAATAATATTATCAATTTACTTCAAAAAAATATAAGCAAAATCATAGTATTAAATAAAATTTAATAACTATAGATAGAACCAAATATTTTATTCATAAGAATGCTTATCAGGCTCTTCAAACCATACATCCTTATTTTTTTACAACGAACCATTATCATGCGCAGGCTTCAATCCAAGATTATTTGAATCAAACACCCCATATCTTTTTAGAAATTAGAGGCGTTTAGAAAGCTCATCAATCACATCAACCTCAAAGCTTTAAGCCTTTTTGTTTTTTGAATTTACATAATAAAGAGGCGCGCAAAAATTTTTAATCAAAACCTTAACTTTAAGACCATCTAAATCTGGCAAATCCGCAACCACAGCTGAATTATAAATAAATATCAATAAAGATAAAGTAATGAAGCTCATAATTTTATTAAATACACATAACAAAAAACCTTCAGTAAGAATAGTAATAATATATATAATAAATTAAAAACATTAAATTTTCAAATTTATTATTTAAAATATACTTATACTTATGAAGTGCATGAGATATTCTACATTTATTATAGATAAAACAATGCATAAAAATTGAAATTAAATACAAAAAACCCGCTAAAGCGAAAAGCTATAGCGGGTTTAAAATTATAAATCTAATTAAAGATATCGAAAACTTATGAGTTAACGATGTCTTTCAAGCCTTTACCTGGCTTAAATTTAGGAACCATAGTAGCAGCAATTTGAATTGTTTCACCAGTACGTGGATTACGACCTGTTGTCGCCTTACGTTGGTTTGCAGAAAAATTACCAAAGCCAAGAAGACGAACTTCATCACCAGATTTCATTGCGCTAGCAATAGTATCTAAAACAGCTTCCAAAGCAGAACCTGATTGCTCTTTTGTCAAACCAGATTTTTCAGCAATCGCTGAAATAAGTTCATTTTTGTTCATGAGAATATCCTCTCTAGTATATTACACAAAATTAAGAATTACTCAGCGCGTGATTATAACACGCACCCCAAACCAGCAATAACAACCCGCGTTTATAAGCGCGACTCATATGGGCTTAGTCCGTAATTTGATTTTATCAGCAAATTTTGAGAATAACATGCCCAGAAAAGCAAAAACGCCGAAAATCCTAGGTTTTCCCATAAAAAACGTATAATTTTAAAAGAAAACCGCGTAAATTCGACGCTTTGTGAATAAATATAGGCAAATTTCCTAGAAAACCGCCGATTTAAATATCTTAATGAGCAATATTTGCCACTGATTCTTCACTAGAATCAGTCAATGCTGTTGCATCAGACTCTTTTTCAATCCACTCGATTGGCTCAGGCTGCGAGGTTAAAGCGTGTTGCAAAACTTCATCCAAATGAGAAACTGGAATGATTTCCAAACCATCTTTCACATTATCTGGAATTTCAGCCAAATCTTTAACATTCTCATCTGGGATCAATACTGTTTTGATACCACCGCGCAATGCAGCTAGAAGCTTTTCTTTCAAACCACCAATCGGTAAGACACGACCACGAAGGGTGATCTCGCCTGTCATAGCAATATCACGGCGAATTGGAATGCCGGTGATTATTGACACAATAGATGTTGCCATAGCAGTACCCGCAGAAGGCCCGTCTTTAGGTGTTGCGCCTTCTGGAACGTGTACGTGGATATCACGACGATCAAACAATGGTGGCTCTACGCCAAAATCAATTGCACGGGAGCGCACATAAGATGCAGCAGCGGAAATACTTTCCTTCATCACATCGCGCAAGTTACCCGTAACCGTCATTTTGCCTTTACCTGGCATCATGATGCCTTCAATGGTCAGCAATTCACCGCCCACTTCGGTCCAAGCAAGACCTGTAACAACACCAACCTGATCTTCTTTTTCCACTTCACCATAGCGGAACTTACGAACACCAAGATAATCTGCAAGATTTTTAGAGTTTATCGTGATTGATTTCTTATCTGTGCGTAAAATTTCAGTCACCACCTTACGAGACAATTTGGCCATTTCACGCTCAAGATTACGTACACCTGCTTCACGAGTATAATAACGGATAACATCAATCAAAGCTTCATCTTTGATCGTGATCTCTTTCTTATTCAAGGCATGATCTTTAACCGCGCTTGGAATAAGATGCTGTTTAGCAATTTCCATCTTCTCATCTTCGGTATAACCAGCAATGCGAATGATTTCCATACGATCCAATAAAGGGCCTGGAATATTTAATGAGTTTGCCGTTGTTACAAACATAACATTAGAAAGATCATAATCCACTTCCAAGTAATGGTCGGCAAAGGTAGAGTTTTGCTCAGGATCAAGCACTTCAAGCAATGCAGAGGATGGATCACCTCTAAAGTCCATACCCATTTTATCAATCTCATCCAATAGGAAAAGCGGATTACTCTTCTTTGCTTTACGCATAGATTGGATCACCTTGCCTGGCATTGAGCCAATATAGGTACGGCGGTGCCCACGAATTTCTGACTCATCACGCACCCCACCCAAAGACATACGCACAAATTCGCGACTGGTGGCCTTAGCAATGGACTTACCCAAAGATGTTTTACCAACGCCTGGAGGGCCAACAAGGCACAAAATTGGACCCTTTAGTTTCTTTGAGCGTGTTTGTACCGCTAAATATTCAATAATTCGCTCTTTTACCTTCTCAAGACCATAGTGATCTGTATCCAACACAAGCTCTGCATTATGCAAATCTGTTTTGATTTTAGACTTTTTCTTCCAAGGAATACTCAATAACCAATCAAGATAGTTGCGCACAACAGTGGCTTCCGCTGACATTGGCGACATTTGACGCAATTTCTTCAATTCGCCTTCTGCTTTTTCACGCGCCTCTTTAGATAATTTGGTTTTCTTGATACGCTGCTCAAGTTCGCCCAATTCATCCTTACCATCCTCACCTTCGCCCAGTTCTTTTTGAATGGCTTTCATTTGCTCATTCAAATAATACTCGCGCTGAGTTTTTTCCATTTGACGTTTCACACGAGAGCGAATGCGTTTTTCAACCTGAAGAACCGAAATTTCGCCTTCCATCAAACCAAGCGCACGCTCTAAGCGTTCGCGTACAGAAAATACGCCGAGCATTTCCTGCTTCTCTTCAATTTTAATTGCAAGATGAGAGGCAATAGTATCAGCCAGCTTAGAAAAATCTTCAATTTTAGAAATCCAATTTTTGTTTCTATCATCAAGCA
>CAKMZG010000148.1:4124-6553 GCA_929200335.1 uncultured Alphaproteobacteria bacterium
GCGCTAAGAGCTTCAGGAGAAATTTTCTTGTTCAATTTCACATAGTTTTCAAATTCTGAAACCACAGAACGTGACAATGCTTCAATTTCAACCTGATCTTCAGCTGGATCAGCAATGATCTCAGCAACAGCCTCATGAAATGGTGTTTCTTGCACATACTCTTTAATCAATGCGCGCGAAGACCCTTCGATCAACACTTTAACCGTACCATCTGGCAATTTAAGCAACTGTAAAACTGTTGCCAAAGTACCGATCTCATATATGCCCCCAGCATTAGGATCATCATCGGTTGATTTTTTTTGAGTGGCTAATAGTATCTCTTTATTTTCACTCATTACCTTCTCAAGAGCAGCGATAGATTTCTCGCGCCCAACAAAAAGCGGCACAATCATATGAGGAAAAACAACTATATCGCGCAGAGGCAAGAGAGGCAAAACCACCTTTTCCGTTTTTTGCGCAGTTTCATTCGTTGGTTTTTCTGACATATTGTTATCCTTTAATTTCTTATCATTATAGTGCCATAGCTTCCATTATAGGGAATTATGCCATACAATCAATTAGACTTATCGTATTAAGACGCTACCTTAAGGTATAAATATTAGAATCATTCGCCATTAAGACACCATATAACATTGCAACATCAAACAGCAAATCTTGGTAGTAATATCTGAAATTATACATAATATAATTTTGCGACACCGATCCTCTCAAACATAGAACGAATGAAGCATCGATCAGGTGAAGCATCATCCGTTAGACTTGAAATATGGGGAATAAGAATGAAACGTCAAGACAAAGGGATAAGATTTTTATAAATTGAACAAAGCAAACTTGCGTCTTATTGTTCAAAAGGTTATAGGCTAGAGCCTTTCAACTTGATATGGAGGCAATTTGAATGATATATTTTTCACGTCTGGCTAGGGAAAATTGCAACGCGATATAAATATCGGGTAAGGTTTTGAAAACGGCAGTCTGAAAATTTGATCATAGCAATAAGTAATATCGCACGATCAAATAACATTATGGAAATAAAAAGTAATTTAGAAACATTTGAACATTGTCATTTATTTCTTGAACAGCGTTGCGCAAGCCTAACGGTATTTATACCGTTTCACTTGGCGCGCCTAGTCAACAAACAAACCTCTGCGATCAAATGTTTCCACATCGAGTTGAAAGGCTCTATTTTATGACCAAAAAACAATTACAGCCTCAATCGGCAAGTAATCCGCAAAATGATGCAGCTTTTCAAAAAGCATATCAGGCACTTTCAACTTTTCCCCATAAACATCTTCTGGGTATTGAGTATCTAGAACCCCATGAGATTGAATTGCTTCTCAACATTGCAGATGAAGCTGTGGCCGTGAGCCGCAACAGCGATAAGAAAAAGCCTGTTTTGCGTGGCCGCACACAAATCAACCTCTTCTTCGAAGCCTCTACCCGTACCCAATCTTCCTTTGAATTGGCAGGCAAGCGCTTAGGCGCAGATGTGATGAACATGTCTGTTGCCTCTTCATCGGTTAAGAAGGGTGAAACACTGATTGATACGGCCATGACGCTTAATGCTATGCAGCCTGATATATTGATTATCCGCCATGCCTCTGCTGGGGCAAGCGAACTTTTGGCACAAAAAGTTTCCTGCCCTGTTATCAATGCAGGCGATGGCGCTCATGAACACCCTACCCAAGCCCTATTAGATGCACTTACCATTCGTCGTGAAAAAGGTAGCATTGCAGGATTAACAGTTGCTATTTGTGGTGACATTCTGCACTCACGGGTGGCACGATCAAACATTATTTTGCTTAATGCTATGGGCGCGCGGGTTCGCATCATCGCCCCCAGCACATTGCTACCCGCCCATGTTCATGATTTAGGCGTTGAAGTTTACACCAATATGGAAGAAGGCCTGAAAGATTGCGATATCATAATGATGTTGCGCATCCAGCGTGAACGTATGGAAGGCACTTTCATCCCCTCTATTCGTGAATATTTCCATTTCTTTGGCCTTACCTCTGAACGCCTAGCATTGGCTAAGGAAGGTGCGTTAGTCATGCACCCAGGGCCGATGAACCGTGGCGTGGAAATTGCATCCGAGATTGCCGATGGCCCACAAAGTGTGATTGAAACGCAGGTTGAAATGGGGGTTGCAGTGCGCATGGCACTCATTGAAATTCTGATCAAAAATCATGAACAATCAAATGATGAAGGTCAAAACTATGGGGGACAAAAAAATGCCTAAAACACTTTTTCAAAATGTCCGATTGGTTGACCCCACACAAAATCTTGATGGTGAGGATGCTAAAGGGCATCTACTCCTTCATAAGGGCGTTATCGTCTCCTGTGGAATTAATCCCTATGAGGAAGACATTAAAAAATCAACAAAGGTGATTGATCTAAAAGGACAAACCATTATCCCCGGCCTTATAGATGGG
>CAKMZG010000149.1 GCA_929200335.1 uncultured Alphaproteobacteria bacterium
GGCTTATCATGATTTTATATAATGCCGTGATAGCATTAATGGCATTTTGAACAAACCCACGATTAAGATGTTCCAAAGATAAATTTAAACCAAAAAAGTTATTCATGACAAATGAACAAATAAAAGTAGCCGATGCCCCCTCTGATAATTGGGTATACAAATTTTTACCTCAGCGCCTATGGCCCTTTGCGCAATTAGCACGCTGGGATCGCCCTATTGGATGGTGGCTATTGCTTTGGCCTTGTTGGTGGTCGCTTGCTCTTGCCTTGGCAAGTTATGAGGGCAAAACCCGTATCACAAATCTATTTGAGGGTGCAGCCTTAACCCAAGTCGCGCTGATTATGGTATTGTTTTGGATTGGCTCCGTGGCGATGCGAGGGGCTGGCTGCACCTATAATGACATTATTGATCGCAATATTGATAACAATGTTGCGCGTACATCATCACGCCCTATCCCATCAAAACGCGTGAGCGTGAGGGCCGCCATTATTTTTCTCGCTCTCCAATTGCTTGTGGGAGCAATAGTTTTATTTCAGTTCAATCCATTTTCAATCTTACTGGGTCTATCCTCCATTACGGTGGTTTTAATTTACCCTTTCATGAAACGGATTACCGATTGGCCGCAATTGTTTTTAGGCCTTGCTTTTTCTTGGGGTGCGCTCATGGGCTGGCCTGTTTTATTTGGACATGTACCGCTGGCCTCAATCGCACTTTATCTGGGTACAATTTTTTGGGTAATTGGCTATGACACCATCTATGCCCATCAAGATAAAGAAGATGACATCTTAGCGGGTATGCGTTCAACCGCGCTATTATTTGGCTCAAAAACCAAATTAGCGCTTCGTATTTTATATGGCCTAGCTCTTATATGCTTTACCATTGCTTGTATTTTTGCAAAAACTAATCTGATTGCTTTTTTGGGCATTCTTGCAGGGGCTGCTCATATGCAATGGCAAATCCATCGTTTGGATATTGATGATGGGGATGAATGCCTTGCCTTATTTAAATCTAACAAACTGTTTGGCTGGCTACTCTTCATTCCATTCACCCTTGCAATTATCGTTTAACATATTGAAATATATTACAAATTAAAATGAACGTAGAATGAATGCAACCTTCGGATTAGGTTCATATAGGCATTGCTATGATCTATTCATCAACTGGGATCAATGAATATCAAGGAGCCACATTATGACCATCAAAACCTTTATCGCAAGCCTTGCAATAATCATAACAACTAGCCTAGGCGCTATGCTAGGCACAACAACCACCGCAAATGCAGGGGATTTTTCTTTCAATATTGAATTAGGCAATAGCCGTCATTATGTGCCGCGTCATCATTATTATGGTGAGCGCTATTACACAGGTGAACGCATTCTATTACCAGCACGCAAACGCCATTGCTCAGCACGCCGTGCCATTCGCAAAGCCCGCAATTTGGGCATTCGTAACCCACGTATTGTACGCATGAACAAACGCGCTATTAAAGTTGTTGGCCGCGCAAGAGGCTATCGCACAGCCATAAAGTTTGCCCGTAACCGCCAGTGTTCAGTTTTGCGCATTCGTTAAAAATCGAAAAAATTTAATGAAACCAAATGGCTTGCCTCATCGGCAGGCCATTTTTATTTATCCATAAAAGACTTTTTACTTGTGCATTTTCAAGGCTCTGTTACACTTAACCCAACTCAAAATAACGCTCAAAAGCGCCTAAGCTATGAAAGCCCTCCATTAAGGTAGTGGCTGTAAATATAGACTTTGGACAAATAGCGTGAAGGATTAGACCTGTGACAGACCCAGTTGATGGCAAAACGCCAGATGCGGGTGCAGAGGGTAAGAAACGGCCATGGAATCGCCGCAGACGAAGACGACAGAATGGGCAAAATGGGCATTTTGGCAAAAAACAAGCCACAAATCTCACACAAAACCCGTCCCATCAGGGAGATCAGTCTACGCAAACGGGATTCAAAAAAGGCGAGATGCACTCTCAAATGCGTCCGTCAAATGAAATTCAAAGGGATAAGCATCACGCGCAATCCTCGACTAAACATAAGTCTAATTTGAATGGCAATGACTTAGCTGCGCCTGCGCAAAATGATAGACAAAATAGGCACCGTCACCATGATGGCGCCCAGCATAATGATGTGTCATCGCCGCCAATGCGTCACGGCTCTCATGAGAGTGAGCGCAATAGCTCTACTTATAAAAAAGCACCCTATAAGAAGCCTTATTATAAGCAGTCATATAGACATAAGCAAAATCGTTATAAATCACGTTCATCATCACCGCTTTATGGCGCGCTTGATCTTGGCACCAATAATTGTCGTCTTTTGATTGCCCATCCCTTAAACCGTGGTAAATTTCGCGTTGTAGATGCCTATTCGCGCATTGTGCGTTTGGGTGAAGGCATGACTACAACTGGGCGCATTGGCGAAAACGCCATGTCTCGCGCTATTGAGGCTTTGAATGCGTGTCGCAAAAAACTCGAATTTAGAGAAGTTAAACGCCACCGCCTGATTGCAACTCAAGCCTGTCGCATGGCAGAAAATTGCGACGAATTTTTAACTCGCGTTCGCAATGAAGCTGGCATTGAGCTTGAAATAGTTGATCAGAAAACCGAAGCACGCCTTGCCGTATCTGGTTGCGGCTCTTTAGTAGACCGCAGCGCCGATGGGGTGGTAGTTTTTGATATTGGTGGCGGATCATCAGAACTCGCCCTATTGGATACAAAAAACTTCCGAGCTCGAAAAATAGCTGACCATATTACTGCATGGACATCCTTGCCCTTAGGAGTTGTAACCCTATCAGAACGCCACGGTGGACATGAAATCACCAAAGAAGTTTTTCAATCGATGATAGATGAGGTGGCAGATCATCTCTTACAATTTAAAGAACGGCATGCTCTTGATAGCGCTCAAAGAAGCGGTAAGTTCCATTTACTTGGCACATCGGGTACCGTGACTACACTTGCCGGTGTACATTTAAACCTGCAACGCTATGATAGGCGTATGGTTGATGGCATCTGGTTGGATGATAGTCAAATTGATGATATGGTACAGCGCATTATGGATATGGGATTTCAAGGTAGAGTTGATAATCCTTGCATTGGTGACGAGCGTGCCGATTTAGTGCTGGCAGGATGTGCAATTTTACAAGCCATTCGTGCAGTCTGGCCATCTGAACGTTTAAGGGTAGCTGATCGCGGGTTGCGGGAAGGTATTTTGACCGAATTAATGTATCAAGATGGAGTTTGGCGACGACACTCCCATTCATCGTATTCGCACAAATCATAACTCCATAAACAGTAAAACTGAGAAGAATTTAAAATGAACAATAAATCTGGAAGCGGGAAATCTGGCAAAGTAAGCGCTGGAAAAACCAAAGCAGGACAAAGCAAAGTCAGCGCTAACCCAAGAGGATTGCACACTAAAGTGAAAACCGCACGCGGTCGCAAGCTTTCTTCTACGCTTTGGTTAGAACGTCAATTAAATGATCCCTATGTGCAGCTTGCAAAGACAGAGGGATATGCTTCTCGTGCGGCTTATAAATTAATCGAAATTGATGACCGCTACCAATTGATCAATAAAAGCTCACGCATTATCGATTTAGGCGCAGCCCCTGGAGGATGGTGCCAAGTAGCTTCCAATCGCACAAAATCTGATGTGAATGACATTCGCGTTGTGGGCATTGATTATCTTCCCATGGCTCCCATCCCAGGCGTAACCCTTTTGGAAAAAGACTTTTTGGATGACGATGCCCCCGATGCATTGATGAAAGCGTTGGGTGGCAATAAACCTGATTTGGTTATGTCTGATATGGCTGCCCCCACCACGGGACACCGCAAGACCGACCACATTCGCACCATGCATTTGGTGGAAGTAGCTCTGGATTTCGCCCTAGAGGTGTTAAAACCTAGCGGGCATTTCTTATCCAAGACTTTCCAAGGTGGCACAGAAAATGATTTGCTCAATCTTTTAAAGAAAAATTTTAAATCGGTACACCATGTAAAACCACCGGCTAGCCGTAAAGGTTCGGTGGAACTTTATCTTTTAGCTAAAGATTTTAAAGGATAATGCTATATTAACCGTTTTGCCACTTTCCTTCTTGAAGAAAGCATGATATCGAAAATCGTCAATCGGTATCAACAGCTCCATTGAAGGATTGACCAAATGGCTAAAATTATTGATTCGCCCACCGGAGACATCGCACTCACCTTTGACGATGTCCTCTTAACTCCCGGACATTCTGAAACCTTACCCGCTCAAGCTGATATTCAAACTTGGCTTACCAAAACCATACCCCTTAACCTGCCCATCATGTCTGCAGCTATGGACACGGTAACCGAAGCACCGCTTGCTATCGCTATGGCACAGGCTGGAGGCATGGGGGTTATCCATCGCAATCTATCTATTGAATTACAAGCTGACCATGTGCGCCAAGTGAAAAAATTCGAATCTGGTATGGTCATCAACCCAGTTACCATTAGCCCTAAAGAAACTCTAGCAAATGCGCTTACATTAATGGAAAATCATAAAATTTCGGGTATTCCAGTTGTTGAAGACAATGGTAAGTTGGTTGGCATTTTAACCCACCGCGATGTACGATTTGCTCGCAATAAAGAGCAATTGGTTGCAACGCTTATGACCCATGAGGATCTTGTTACCGTTAATGAAAACTGTGATCAGGAGAAAGCTAAAAAGCTGCTTCATCAACACCGCATTGAAAAACTTTTAGTTGTGGATGACAATTACCGTTGTACAGGTTTGATCACCGTAAAAGACATTGAAAAATCCCAATTAAATCCTAACGCTTCAAAAGATGAGTTAGGACGTTTGAGAGTAGCGGCAGCAACAACCGTTGGCGATGCCGGCATTCAACGTGCCGAAGCGCTTTTGGATGCAGGAGTTGATTTACTTGTAGTTGATACTGCCCACGGTCACTCTCAAGGGGTGTTATCGCAAGTAGAGGCCATCAAAAAGATTTGCGGCGATACCCAATTGGCCGTAGGCAATGTAGCAACGGCTGATGGCACAAAAGCCCTAATTGAACATGGTGCTGATGCGGTAAAAGTGGGCATTGGCCCCGGCTCAATTTGTACCACACGTATTGTGGCTGGCGTTGGTGTTCCGCAATTATCTGCTGTAATGAGCGCCGTTGAAGCAGCTCATAAATATGATGTACCAATCATCGCTGATGGCGGCATAAAATTCTCTGGTGATGTGGCAAAAGCCATTGCTGCTGGAGCTTCAACCTGCATGGTCGGCTCACTGCTTGCTGGTACAGATGAAAGCCCTGGTGAGGTTTACCTGCACCAAGGTCGCTCTTATAAATCTTACCGTGGCATGGGCTCTGTTGGTGCTATGGCAAGAGGTTCTGCCGATCGTTATTTCCAAGCAGAAGTAACCGACAATCTGAAACTTGTGCCTGAAGGTATTGAAGGACAAGTGCCTTATAAGGGCCCCGTTGCTGCCATCCTACATCAACTATCAGGCGGCCTTCGTGCAGCCATGGGTTATGTTGGCGGGGCTAATATTAACGACTATCAATCGAAAGCCAAATTTGTACGCATCTCAGGCGCTGGACTTCGTGAAAGCCATGCCCATGATGTAACCATCACTCGCGAAGCGCCAAATTATCATCGCGGTGGATAAAATAAGGTTTTTGAACATTTTGGGTCTTGTCTTGCACCCAAATTTGTAATACCAGTGCAGCGCATCAAGTTTTATTCAATCATTTGATGCGTTGCATGGGGTCTCGTGGCGGAATGGTTACGCAGAGGATTGCAAATCCTTGTATCCCGGTTCGATTCCGGGCGAGACCTCCATATTTTTCAAAAAAATTACTCTAGAGCTTGATGCATTTGTGCGAATTCAAAATGCCGCTCTAGATTCCTTTATTTGTACGAATAGTTCTCGTTTAGGTTCTACCACCTAAACGCTACACGCACTAAGGCTCTCCCCTCCATTCAAACACAAAAAATGCCCCATAAAATGGAGCATCTCATATCATTGATATTTTCAACGCCTATTGTTATTAAGTGAATTCACTCAAACGCAACAAGCTACAGAGCATTTCAGGCAGCAGTTTGCACCTGATTTCGACCAGAGCTTTTTGAAGCATATAACGCGTCATCTGCTCGCCTTATTAAGTTAGAGGTATCTTCATCATTATCAAGTTCTGCTACACCAAGGCTAACTGTAACGCTAATGTGTTTATTATCCACCTCAACAAGTACATTTTCAATAGCTTTTCTTAGCCTTTCAGCGAATAATGCAGCAGCATCCATAGATGATTCTGGCAATAAAATTGCAAACTCTTCCCCCCCAAGTCGCCCTGCAAAATCTATATTTTCACGAATATTATCTGAACAAACCTGTCCAACCATTTCAATTACCGCATCACCAGCTGCATGGCCATATTGGTCATTGACGGCTTTAAATAAATCAATATCCAACATAACCATTGATACTGATCTGGAATAACGCTTTGAACGTGATACTTC
>CAKMZG010000150.1 GCA_929200335.1 uncultured Alphaproteobacteria bacterium
CTTTCTCATACTGTACCTAATAACACAAAATCTGAGTTATCTAGTACAGCCCCAATATTTATTTAATAAAGGTACATCATGTACCATTGAGTGCGTTATGCGCGCAGGAGAGGCTGGCCGGTAAATTAAGAATTAACAATGTACTTTGGTGAATGTAGGGTGACGTACTTTGGGGAAAGATTTTTTACCATAAAAAAACGGCTAATGAATGAACATTAGCCGCCTTGATAGTGATTTATTTAAGAGCGCTTTAAATTACAGATAAGCTATTATTTAAAGCACCTACCTTTGATGAGTGTTACTCAGCGCTCATAGCTTTTTGTAGGTTCTCATCAACTTTATCCAAGAAGCCAGTTGTTGATAACCATGGTTGATCTGGGCCAATTAATAGCGCTAAATCTTTTGTCATAAATCCTGATTCAACTGTATCAATACATACTTTCTCTAAAGTTAGAGCAAAGTCACGCAGTGGCTCATTGTCGTCCAATTTTGCGCGGTGTAATAGGCCGCGTGTCCAAGCAAAGATAGAGGCAATGGAGTTTGTTGAGGTTTCTTCGCCTTTTTGGTGAGCGCGGTAGTGGCGGGTCACGGTGCCGTGTGCAGCTTCTGATTCAACCGTTTTGCCATCTGGCGTAGCAAGCACAGATGTCATCAATCCCAATGAACCAAAGCCCTGAGCTACAATGTCAGATTGCACGTCGCCATCGTAGTTTTTACATGCCCAAACATAGCCACCAGACCATTTAAGCGCTGAAGCTACCATATCATCGATTAAGCGGTGTTCGTACCAGATTTTCTTTTCTTCAAATTTTTCTTTAAATTCTGCTTCATAGATTTCTTCAAAAATATCTTTAAAGCGACCATCATAAACTTTCATAATGGTGTTTTTGGTGGAAAGATAAACAGGCACGCCGCGAGTTAGGCCATAGTTGAATGAAGCGCGGGCGAAATCTTCAATAGAAGCATCAAGGTTATACATCCCCATGGCAACACCAGCAGATGGGGCATCAAAAACATCATATTCTTGTGTCTCGCCATCTTCGCCTACAAATTTCATTGTAAGCTTACCCTTGCCAGGGAATTTGAAGTCTGTTGCGCGATATTGATCACCAAATGCGTGGCGGCCAACGATGATTGGCTGCGTCCAACCTGGAACTAAGCGGGGAACGTTTTTCATAATGATTGGTTCACGGAAAATCACGCCGCCCAAAATATTACGGATGGTGCCATTTGGCGAGCGCCACATTTTTTTTAAGCCAAATTCTTCAACGCGGGCTTCATCAGGGGTAATGGTCGCACATTTTACACCTACACCATGTTTTTTGATGGCATTAGCTGCATCAATGGTAATTTGATCATCTGTTGCATCGCGTGCTTCAATGCCAAGATCGTAATACTCTAAGTCAAGATCAAGGTATGGATGGATTAATTTGTCTTTAATGAATTGCCAGATGATGCGAGTCATCTCATCGCCATCAAGCTCAACTACCGGATTTGTGACTTTGATCTTTGCCATTTATGAAAACCTCATTTAAAGAGTGTTGGAAAATATATTGAAATTTGGCATTCATATAGCAAAGCATTCACTCTGACGCAATGAAGCGGGTAAAAAAACAAAAGGTTTTAACAGATGGCTGGAACGGATCATAGAAGAGACTGTATAAAAGATGGGCCAATCGTGATTTTGGTCAATCCTCAGATGGGTGAGAATATTGGTGGTGCTGCGCGTGCCATGGCAAATTTTGGCTTGTCAAAATTACGTCTTGTAGATCCGCGCGATGGTTGGCCAAATGAAACTGCGCTTGCTAATGCGGCTAAGGCTGATCACATTATTCATAATGTAGAAGTATTTGAAACCTTAGAAGACGCGCTTCATGATGTGCAATTTGCATTTGCTACAACTGCGCGCCACCGTGAGATGCTAAAACCTGTTCGTGATCCTGTGGAGGCCAATAAATCTCTACATGAGCGGGCGCGCGGTGGTGAGAAAGTTGCCGTCCTCTTTGGACGAGAGCGTTGGGGTTTAACCAATGAAGAGGTGGCGCTTTGTGATGAGATTGTTACTTTTCCTGTAAATCCCGCCTATGCATCGCTTAATATCTCGCAGGCAGTATTATTGATGTCTTATGAATGGATGCAAGCCTGTATCGAAGAGGGAGAACGTCCAGAAAAAGCCTTTGAGACAACAGAATCAGAAAAGGCAACCAAGCAAGAGTTGTTTTTATTGTTCGAACACTTGGAAACAGCTTTGGAAAATGAAGGTTATTTTCGCCCTGAAGCAAAAAAGCCAACCATGGTGGAAAATCTGCGGAATATTTTTCAAAAGGCTCAATTATCGCGTCAAGAAATCCATGCACTTCGTGGGGCTATCGCAGCTTTGGAAGGGCGCAAGGGGCGGCCAAGAACAAAGAAATAAGCATCATATTTAAGCTTTGTTCATATGTGTATAATAAGTTGAATAAGAGCAAATTAGTGGGATTTATATGAGCATTTTAGTTTTTGATTCAGGTATTGGCGGTTTGAGCGTGCTGCGAGAGGCGCGCATATTAATGCCTGAACATCGCTTCATCTATGTTGGTGATAATGCTGGCTTTCCCTATGGCGATTGGGAAGAGGAGGCATTGACAGAGCGTATCGTCGGAATTTTTGAAGGATTAATTGCAAAATTTCAACCCAAAATGGCGGTGGTCGCTTGCAATACTGCCTCTACTTTGATTTTACCCACGTTACGGGCGCATTTTGATATTCCATTTGTTGGCACTGTGCCAGCCATCAAGCCAGCCGCAGAGCGCACCAGCTCTGGCATGATTTCTGTGCTTGCAACGCCTGGTACCGTAAAGCGAGATTATACCAAAAAACTCATTGGTGAATTTGCCCGCGAGGTGGATGTACGTCTAGTGGGAACTACAGCTTTAGCGCAATTTGCAGAAGATTACATGATGGGGCGCCCCATTGATGAGACCATGATCTTAAATGAGATCACCCCCTGTTTTAAAGAATTGGATGGGCGGCGTACCGATATTATTGTTTTGGCTTGCACCCATTATCCATTTCTTGCCAATGTCATGCGTCGTTTAGCGCCTTGGCCAGTGGATTGGTTAAATCCTGCCGAGGCTATAGCGCGTCATGGGCTGTCACTTATGCAAGGCGTTGAGCCTGATGATCCAAATTTAGAGGAATTTGATGATCTTGCTCTCATGACCAAGACAATTGAAGATCGCTCAATGCGCCGCTTATTAACGGGCTTTGGGCTTCGTGTTTTATCTTTAAATTAATTTCTTACCTTACGTAAAGAACTGCTTTACTTTACGTAATGCATGAACTAGTCTGCGTTTTACACCCATTAAGAAATGCTGATTGATTTGTTATGTTTTATAGGGATGGGGTGTTATGAGCTGTGGGCTCAAGCATATCATTCAGCTTTATATACGAGGATTGATATGAAGAAAATAATTATGGCTGAGTTTTTCGGCACTTTTTGGCTTGTTTTTGCAAGCGTTGGTAGTGCGCTTTATGCGGCTGCATTTCCTGAGTTAGGTATTGGTTTTTTAGGCGTTTCTCTTGCCTTTGGTTTAAGTGTTATGACTATGGCTTATGCGGTGGGAGGAATTTCTGGTGGACATTTCAACCCTGCGGTATCTTTAGGTTTGATGATCGCTGGAAAATTTGAGAGCAAAAACTTAGCGCCCTATATTATCGCACAAGTAGCAGGCGGTGTTGTCGCTGCACTTATGCTTTATTTGATTCTTTCAGGTAAAGCAGATTCAAACGGCGGCGGCGCATTTGCATCCAATGGGTTTGGTGAGCATTCACCAGGTGGTTTCGGCATGATCTCAGTTCTGTTGATGGAAATCATCATGACGGGGATGTTTTTAATCATCATTTTGGGCGCAACCAGCAAATCAGCTCCTGCAGGATTTGCTCCAATTGCTATTGGCTTGGGTTTAACGCTTATTCACCTTGCAACAATTCCTGTATCTAATGCTTCTGTTAATCCTGCGCGTTCAACAGCCTCAGCAGTGATTGCAATGATCAATGGTGAGGGTTGGGCAATGGCTCAGCTTTGGATGTTCTGGTTGGCGCCATTGGTTGGCGGTACGCTTGGTGCTTTCATTTGGAAGACTTTCTGGAATGATGCTGAATAAACTCGTTCAGCTATAATTTAAAACTGATAATTTTGGCACTCGGAGGATTAACATTCTCCGAGTGTTTTGATTTGTATCAATGTTCACCCATAAAAGTAAGCAGATAGTGTTCTTATAATATTTTTATGAGGCCAATTATGACTGCATTACCATCTTATATGCTCAAAAATGTACCGCGTTATACCAGTTATCCTACTGCGCCGCATTTTTCTGCGTTTCCTAATAGCCTCTATGCCAATTGGTTGCAGCAAAGTGATCCTAATAAACCCATCTCGCTTTATCTGCATGTGCCATTTTGCAAACAGCTGTGCTGGTATTGCGGATGTAATATGAAACTGGCCTCAAAATATGGCCCTCTAAAAAGCTATGTTAAAACTTTAATGCGTGAAATTGAACTGGTGGTAAAACATTTGCCGCAAAAGATGCAGGTTGCGCATCTGCATTGGGGTGGTGGCACACCAACTGCTTTAGAGGCCGGTGATATTGCTGATGTTATGGCATTATTGCGAGAACGCTTTGATATATTGCCTGATTGTGAGATTGCCATTGAGAGTGATCCCAGAACTCTCTCTCAAGAGATGATAACGCGTTTGGGGGAGCTTGGGTTTAATCGCGCTAGCTTTGGAGTGCAGGAATTTAATGCGGATGTGCAAAAAGCTATCAATAGAATACAGCCAGAAAAAATGGTGCGTGAGTGCGTTAAAAACTTTCGTAGTGCAGGGGTAAAAAACATTAACTTTGATTTGATCTATGGGTTACCTCATCAAACTTTAGAGATGATTAAAAAGACGGTTGAAATCAGCGCCGACATTAAACCTGACCGTATTGCGCTCTTTGGCTATGCCCATGTGCCATGGATGGCTAAAAAACAACGTTTGATTGATAGTAAGGCCTTGCCCGGAGCTGAGGCGCGATTTGTGATGGCCAAAGAGGCAGCACGCTTGTTTGAAGAGGCAGGATACCAAGCCATTGGTTTTGATCATTTCGCGCTTTCAGACGATGATTTGGCACTGGCTGCCAATCAAGGTGAATTACATCGAAATTTTCAAGGTTTCACCAATGATAATGCCGAAACACTTATTGGGATGGGGACAAGTTCAATAGGTAAAACGGCTTTCGGTTATGTGCAAAATTTCACCGAGACGGGAGCTTGGGCGAGGGCTGTTGAGGCTGGCGAATTCCCCATTGTACGCGGTCACGTTCTCTCTCTAGATGATAAAATGCGCGGTGGTTTAATCGAAGCGCTGATTTGCCAAGGCCGTGTGGATTTAGCAGATGGTCTAAAACGCAACGGTTATGATCAACCATGGCAAGAATTGTTTGAGATCGATGATTTTATAGAGGATGGCATGGTTGAGATTGAAGGGGATCAATTGATAGTGCTGGAAAAGGGTAAAAAGCTGGTGCGTGTTATTGCATCGCGCTTTGATGCTTATATTGGTGCCTGTGTAGATGGTAGTAAAACTCGCCATTCTATTGCAGTTTAATTTGTTGAATTAAAGCATGTCTTTTGGGGTGACTATTTGTGAGATGTGCTTTGGGGGAGGGAGTACCCGATAGTTTATGCTATCGGGTATTTCCAACTTGAAATTATTTATACCACATGCGGCCAATGAGACCGTCCTTTTTGATAAACTGATGGAACAGCGCTGCACCTGCATGAAGTATCAGCATTATAAATAGAATTTTAGAAACATTATGATGCATGAAGTGTGGTTGTAATTCATGAAATGCAGGTAATGAACCCTCTCCAAATATCACAGATGGTCCGCCAGCTAGTCTTATCAAACCAATACCTGAGCCTCCCATAATGATAATGGCGAAATAAAAAGCATAGTGGATTATTTTTGCCAACAGTTTTTGCCATTTTGGATCATTGCCTATAGCGGATGGCTTGGTATCTTTTTTCCACCACCAGAAGATACGAAAAAAAGTTAAAAGTAATACGAGTATTCCGGCGGGAGCGTGAAATTGTAATATAGTTCTAATAAATGCCTCATCTACGGCATTTGACATAATTTTACCGGATACAAGAAGCCAAATAATTAAAGCTGCCGCGAGCCAATGTATGGTAACAGCAACAGTGCCATATTGTGTTGGGGTGCTTTTTGAAGCCATGAATTCCTCCAGAATCAAAACCAAATTTATGATAAAATCTGATTTTCATGCATTTATTAAGATTGTCAACTTACTGATTGTTAATGAAAGGCAAGAAACGGGTGGTGGAGATGATGGTTTACACATAATTGTTGATTTGAAATAATACTTATGAGGCTGATCAATGAATTTTAGAATAAAGGGACTTTCACCAAATAAATTTCAGCATCTTTATGGCCAAAGTG
>CAKMZG010000151.1 GCA_929200335.1 uncultured Alphaproteobacteria bacterium
GGCAACAACAAAGGGATAGAGCGCATTTATGAATTGATAGATTAGGGATGCGCACTAGGAGTAAAGAATGTCAAATTTTGAAAAAATAGCATTTTTAGCTAGTGATTCAGTTGATTCACAAGATGCTCTTTCTCGCCTTAAAAGTCTCTATGGCAATGTTGAACCACGTTCAGCAGATGTTATTGTTGCTCTTGGTGGCGATGGTTTTATGCTGCAAACCCAACATGATTTCATGAACTCACACATTCCAATCTATGGCATGAATAAAGGTACCATTGGTTTTTTGATGAATGAATACCGCGAAGATGACTTGTTGGAGCGGTTAAATCAATCTTTGAAAAGCACCATTCATCCCCTTCAAATGAGCGCTATTGATGACACTGGCAAACACCACAGAGCCATGGCAATTAATGAGGTATCGCTCTTACGCCAATCTCACCAAGCGGCAAAGTTGAAAATTTTTGTTGATGGACGCCCGCGTTTAGAAACCTTAGTTTGCGATGGAGTTATGGTGGCAACACCTCAAGGCTCAACCGCCTATAATCTCTCAGCCCATGGGCCAATTTTACCCTTAGCAGCCCCCTTGCTGGCTTTGACACCCGTTAGCCCATTTCGCCCTAGAAATTGGCAAGGCGCTTTATTACCCAATACAGCGCAGGTTGAAATTCAAATCCTAGAACCAGAAAAACGCCCTGTAAATGCGGTAGCAGATCACTATGAGGTTAAATCTGTGCAAAGCGTCACCGTATTTGAAGACCGTGATAGCAAAGGCATCCTATTATTTGACCGCGATCACTCATGGGATGAGCGCATTTTAGCTGAACAATTCCGCTATTAAAAACTCTAATTTTTTGGACGATCCAATTCAAACAATGGTTCAAGAGTTGCATAATCCAAATAGCCAAGACGGCTCACTGGACGAGCGCTATTAACATCGAAACGCCCATTTTTAATTACCTGCGAACTGAGATAGGTGCCGACCACCTGCCCCAGTATCATATAAAAATCGCTGCTATTTCCCTCAATATCTTTAACCGGATAAATATCCAACAGCTTGCATTCCAACGCCGCATAAGCAGATTTCACACGCAACACATCAACCATCTCGCCCTGCTCTGCTTCAAGACCAGTTAATTGAAACTCATCAACAGATGCATCAACAGCAGCAGAACTTTCATTCATCTCATTAAGCAGATCATGACTGACATAATTGCAGGTAAATTCTCCCCATTCACGCAAATTGATTAAACTATCTTTTAGCCCCTGAGATGAAAACATGACGACCTTTGGATTGCTGGCAACTGCATTGAAAAAGCTATAAGGCGCAATATTATGCACTCCAGCTTTAGAGCGGGTTGATATCCAGCCAATGGGGCGTGGCGCAACAATAGCTTTAAAAGGATCATGAGAAAGACCATTGTTTTTTAAAATCTCATGGCGTTGTTCGCTTTTCAATTCGCTCTCTTTGATATAAGCCATTGGTTTTCCTTTATTTTTATTTCAGCTAAAATGTCTTGGTAATTTTATTTAAATCAGGGCGATCTCTATCGTGCTTTTCAGCAGTTGAACGTCCAATATGCATCAAACCGATAACTTTTTCATTCTCTGCCACATCTAATAACTTTAAAGCACCTTCATCATAGCACAACCAGCCCGTTAACCACTGCGCACCAAACCCAAGCGCCTGCGAGGCAATCAAACAATTCATCGCAACTGCGCCGCCACAAAGCCACTGCTCCCAAACAGGTACTTTTTCATGTTCGCACGCTGTTGAAATAATCCCGATAACCATTGGCGCGCTAATAAAACGCTCAATGCATTTTTCATACTTCTTTTTCGCCATATCATTGCCAATTTGATCGGCAATTGCTTGCAAGCCCTTGCCAATTTTTGCACGGGTAGAAGCTGTATAAATCACAAAGCGCCACGGCACTAATTTGCCATGATCTGGCACTCTTGATGCAACAGTTAAAATTTCTTGCAATTCTGCCTCATTAGGCGCATCCCCTTCCATGGTTAGGGCTAGTTCAGATCGACGTTGCTTTAAATAGGTTAAAATTTCTGGGTTTTGTTGGTCGCTCATAATAGGTTCCTATTTTTGTCGAAATTATTCAACATGGTGTTTTTTTAA
The DNA here is from genome assembly GCA_929200335.1 of uncultured Alphaproteobacteria bacterium. Classification (GTDB taxonomy): domain Bacteria; phylum Pseudomonadota; class Alphaproteobacteria; order Rhizobiales; family Rhizobiaceae; genus CAKMZG01. The sequence continues at coordinate 2,132 of CAKMZG010000151.1, forward strand.
GAGCTGCAAAAAAAATCAACCCTTGTCTATTTTTTGAATGAAATTCAGGTTACAAATATCTCATGATTCAAAGACATGCACAAATTAAAAAATATTCATTTTTAAAAACAGCCAGTCTAGCGCTACTGGGCTTACTCACGTTTTTATATTTCTTTTCCATTACCGCTAACACCAGCGCCTATGCTCAAGATACTGAATTAGATCAATTTGAGTTAATTTTAGAGGCAAAACTAACAAGTAAAGATAAGCCCATTGAACAAGATCTAGTATGGCGTGTATTTTCTGAAACGCCTGATGAGAATGAGCGTTTACCTATGGTTGCCACCCGTACATCTGGAACAACATCTTTTTTATTGCCAGCAGGCGCATACTTTGTGCATGTAGCCTATGGCCATGCCAGCGCTACAAAACGAATAGAATTAAACAATGATAGTAAGCAAGAAACTTTTGTGCTTAATGCAGGTGGCATAAAACTAAATGCCATTTCTAGTAATTCAGCCCCAATTCATCCAAAGCTTTTACGATTTTCCATCTATGGTCAAAAGTTAAAAGATAGCGATCAACGTGAATTGCTTTCTCCAGATGTGCCTGCCAATGCCATTGTGCGGCTTAACGCAGGTACTTACCATATTATTTCACATTATGGAGATATCAATGCCACGGCTCGCGCTAATCTACGTGTGGAAGCTGGCAAATTAACACAGGCAACGCTTCAACATCGCGCAGCTCATGTTACCTTTAAGCTGGTTTCAAAAGCTGGCGCCGAAGCTATTGCGGATACTGCATGGTCTATTATTTCAGAATCAGGAGACAATATGCTCGAAAGCACAAGTGCGTTTCCCAGCATGGTTTTAAGTGAGGGAAGCTATGAAGCTATTGCCCGTAATTCTGGAAAAAACTATAAAAAAATCTTTGAAATTAAAGCTGGTGTAGATCGTGAAATTGAATTAATTGCTGGTGAATAAAACTGCCGTTAGGAAAAATTATGAAGAATTTTTTACTCTGGCTGTTATTGGCCACCATATGGGGGTCTGCTTTTGCTAGCATTAAAATTGGTGTGGAGAGCATTTCACCAATTGCCTTGGTAACGGGCCGAATGATTTTAGCTGCAATTATAATGCTGAGCTATTTATACATCAGCGGCAAAAACCTTTCAAGATCGCCAAAGATTTGGCTCAGCTATTTCATTGCTGGCATGTTATCAAACATATGCCCTTACTTACTAATCTCATATGGAGAACAACATGTAGATAGCGGTTTAGCTGCCATTTTCATGGGCATGACGCCCGTTGCAGTTGTTCTTTTTGCACCATTGGTGATAGCAGGTGAGCGCTATACGGTGACTTCATTTCTAGGTATTATTTTAGGACTTATTGGCCTTATCATCTTGGTAGGCTTAGATACACTCAATCAATTTGGCATAGATCTCATTAATCAGCTCTATATCATATGTGCTGCTGTATTTTATGCTGCTGGTACTATTTATGTGAGAAAATTTGTTACCCGCCCTGCGCTTGAAATGGCAACAGGTTCAATTTTAACAGGTGCTATTTTCATCTTTATAATTGGGTGGCTACAAGGTGATTTTACCTCAATGCCAATGCCTTCAAAAAGCTCACTAATGGCTATGATATATCTGGGACTAATTCCCACAGGTTTTGCCGCAATACTCTATTTCTATCTGGTAAAGGCTATAGAGGTTAGCAGTTTATCTATGATCAATTTCGTTGTTCCAATCATTGGTGCAATTTTGGGCATTACCTTATTTGGAGAGACTTTAAAACCCTCTACTTGGATCGCTCTTTGTTTCATTAGCGCTGCCGTCTATCTGGTCAATATCAAATCTAAAAAAATTACGGTTGAACATTAACCTTCTTACGCAGATGTGCATAATAAGCCCAAATCACACGAGCGGCCACTCCGCGCCAAGGTGACCAACGGGTTGCGATAGAGCGCAATTCTTTTTCAGATGGCATATCATCCAGCTTAAGTGCATCTTGCACCCCATAACGCAGCGCAATATCGCCTGCCGGAAAAATGTCACGATGCCCTGCACAAAATAGTAAGAAAACTTCAGCGCTCCACGGCCCAACACCCTTTATCTTTGTCAGCACTTTCAAAGCCTCATCAGGAGAACATTCTGTGAGCGCTTCCAGATTTAATGTACCATCCACGATAGCGCTGGCAATACCTGAGAGCGTATCATATTTTCCTTTTGATAAACCAACGCCTTTTAAATCTTCAAAAGAATATTTTAAAAACTCATCGGCTTCCAATGGTGAAACTCGCTCACAAAGCCTATTAAAAATTGCAGCGGCACTGGTTTTCGATAAAAGCTGGGAGACAATAATATCGCTAAGGCCAGAAAAACCAGCAGGTTTTAATCGCAAAGGTGCATTGCCACCAATTTCATCTATAATTTCAGCCATGACAGAGCCTTGTTTGGCTAAAAAATCGAGACCCTTTTGAATATCATTTTCAGTTTTAATTTTCATATTTTATAACTATCAAAAACCTTTATCTTTCACGAGCATATCATTATAGTTTTCTTATGCACAATCCGTCTCAAACCAAACCCAAATTGCGCTTTGCTCCCAGCCCAAATGGATATCTACATTTGGGACATGCTTATTCTGCACTCCTCAATCAACAAATAGCAATAAAAATTGGTGGTGATTTTTTATTACGCATTGAGGATATCGACCTTGAGCGTTGCACGCCTGAGTTAGAAGCTCAAATGTTAGATGATCTAAATTGGCTTGGCATTGAATGGCAAGAGACGCCCATGCGCCAATCTGAACAGTTTGAACGCTACCAATCTGCCCTTGATGTTTTACTGGCAGAGGGATTGATATATCCTGCCACACTTAGCCGTGGCGCAGTTAAGCGCGAAGTACAGCGCTTTGAAGAATCTGGTCAAATATGGCCGCGAGACCCAGATGGGACACCACATTACCCCAAACATGAACGCGACCTCTCCCACGCAGAAATTGATAGCATCTTAAGAAGTGATGAGCCTTATAGTCTGCGCCTAAATATGAGCCGTGCTATGAAGCATGTGGGGGCTTCAACGGTGAGTTGGAATGAAAATGGTGAAAAAATTATCGCTGACCCTAGCCAATGGGGCGATGTAATTTTAGCCCGCAAAGATACGCCGGCCAGCTATCATCTATGTGTGGTTTTAGACGATGCCATGCAAAATATCGCTTATGTGGTACGTGGGCGCGATCTCTATCAAGCGACCGCCGTCCATAGACTTTTGCAAGAGCTATTAAACTTGCCAGAGCCTAGCTATAATCATCATGAATTGCTGCTGGATACTGAGGGAAAAAAACTTTCAAAATCAGAAAATCGCCCACAAATATTGCACAATGAATATGATCACTTTGGTGCGAATTCATCTAGTCTTTATGATTTACGACAAAGTGGCGCAAAGCCTGAGGATATCAAACGCATTTTAGGCTTTTAGCGGTATCCTACCCAAAAATGGATATTGATTTTGGGAATAATAACATGCAACAACAAAGGGATAGATCAGATCTATTCATCCATATATTCATAAAGACAATAATCAACCTCATCACCAGAGGCTGCATTTTGCATGATGGAAAAATTGCCTTCATCCAGCATTTGAGATGTGGCATCCATAATCAACTTATGGGTTTTACGTGCCATGCTTGAACCTATGCTAATTCTTGCTGCCCCCGCTTTGGCAAAATCTTTAGTATTGTACTTTAGAAAATCTCCGCTTGCCAAAACATTAACCGGCACATCAACAGATGTGCAAATTTTGTACAAATCTTCAAGGCTCCCTACCATTGGCACATAAATTACATTTGCCCCTGCTAACTCAAATGCCTTAATGCGTGTAATTGCTTCATCCAACCCATAAGAGCCAAGCATAATGCCATCAGCTCTTGCTGTTAGCGTAAAAGGATAAGGGCAGTCTTCAATGACCTCAGCAGCGGTTCTTACCCGCTCAACCGCTTCATCAAAATCAAATGAGAGATCGCTGCCCTCCGCTCCTAATTCAAGGGTACTATCTTCAATTGAACAACCTGCAAGTCCTGTTTCAATGGCCAGCTCTATGGTTTCAGCCAGCTCATCAAGGGTATCACCATAGCCATTTTCTAAATCTGCACTTACGGGCAAAGGCGTAGCATTCACAATATCACTGCAATGGCTCAACATCTCATCACATTCAATATAGCCACCATCAGGTAAACCAATTGTAAAGGCAAAGCCAGCACTTGTTGTAGCCAATGCTTGCGCACCTTGACTAGCCATTAAACAAGCTGAACCGATATCCCAAGGATTAGGAATTATAAAAGGC
>CAKMZG010000152.1:0-839 GCA_929200335.1 uncultured Alphaproteobacteria bacterium
CCTTGTTAGGCTATGATTGCCTAAAAGGTATGGCTGGGTTAATATTTTTTCAAGCAGTTTGGTTTAAGTTAAAATCAAACATAGGAAAAATTGGACAGTTTCATGCAGCACTTTCAAAATCCAGCGCGTATAGATTATAATCAATCCCCTGATTTTGTGGGCTTTAATCCTTATGATGGTGATAGGGTGGTTAAGCGTTTATGTGAAAGCTTACCCAATAATGTGCGCCAGAGTTTGTCCGATTATGGCAAGCTCTATGCTTCTCCTGAGGCTTATGAGTTAGCACGGCTTTCTAATAACAATGCTCCAGAATTAAAAACCCACGACAGTAGGGGTAATCGCATTGATTTGGTAGTGTATCATCCCGCATATCATGCTTTAATGCGCAGATCAGCAATGGCAGGATTAAACTGTTCTATATGGGAAGATGATGTCTTAGAGCGCGGCAATCGTAATTTTATCCGTGGCGTGAAATTTATGATGACTGCCGGCGTTGAGGCAGGGCATTTATGTTCCATTACAATGACCAATGCCTCAATTGCAGCCTTGGCCAATTCACCAAAAATTTTAGAGCAATGGCTGCCTAAAATTCGTAGCCGAGAATATGATTCCAGTGATCGTCCGATGTCGATGAAATCGGGTATCACCATCGGTATGGGCATGTCAGAACGTCAAGGTGGCAGCGATGTGCGGGCTAATGTTACCCGCGCGCAGGATGCGGGCAATGGCATATGGGTCATCAATGGGCATAAATGGTTTTTCTCAGCACCGATGTGTGATGCATTTTTAATCTTGGCTCAAAGTGATGATGGTCTTGATTGTTTTTTCATGCCGCGAAA
>CAKMZG010000152.1:849-6396 GCA_929200335.1 uncultured Alphaproteobacteria bacterium
GGGCTAAGAATGGCATTGAGCTGCAGCGCCTTAAAGATAAGGTAGGCAATTCCTCCAATGCTTCCGCTGAAGTGGAGTTTAAAAACTCCTTAGCTTTTCGTATATCGGAGCCTGGTAAAGGCATTGCTGCCATTATGAAAATGGTGACTTTAACCCGTTTAGATTGCGCATTGTCTTCTGCTGGTATGATGCGTGCTGCTGTTAGTGAGGCAATATTTCACGCAAATCACCGCAAGGCTTTTGGTAAAAAATTAATTGATCAACCGCTCATGGCTTCTGTGCTAGCGGATATGGCTCTAGATGTGGCGGCGACATCTGCGCTCTGCTTGCGTCTTGCTCATGCCTTTGATCGGGCTGATAGTGATGAGGGGGAGCGTGCCTATGCACGCGTTATGACACCTGTTGTAAAATATTGGGTTTGTAAATCTGCACCTAATCTTATTTCGGAGTGCATGGAATGCCTTGGTGGCAATGGTTATGTCAATGACAGTAATCTAGCGCGGTTATATAAAGAAGCGCCTCTCAATGCTATTTGGGAAGGTGCTGGCAATATTCAGTGTTTGGATGTATTGCGTGTTATGGGCAAGGAGCCAGAGGCATTTAAGGCAACTTACCATATGATTGAACGTGATCTGCAAAATTATGCATCAGGGTCAATGGATGTCATTCGTGCCTCTTTAGAGGTCGTTTCATCAGATCATGGGGCTTTGCGCTTTATGGTCGAACAATTAGCGCTTACAGCAGCTGCGGCACAATTAAAAGCAAGTATTGGTGGTGAGGTGGCCGATGCTTTTGTGGATAGTCGCCTAACACGCTCTTGGCGCGCTACCTATGGTATGATGGATAACCGCTATAACGCTAAAAGCATTTTAAAATATTGCTATCCGCAGTTGGTTTAACCCACCAAATACATGATCAATGAAATCGTAAAGAATGAGACAACGACTTGCATTACAGATATGGCCGCGTAAAGTTCTGCATCACCGCCATATTGCCTTGCAATAAGATAGCCATTCATAGCTGTTGGCATGCCAGCGCCAAGTACTAAGATGGTGAATGCTATGCCATCAATTTGTAGCAAATAGCAGATGCATGCAATGAGTGCAGGAAAGAAAAGTAGCTTGAAAAATGTTGCGCCAAACATTGTAGGTGTTGGTACTGCAACATCACGTAATCTTAAGCCCGAACCGACCATAATAAGACCTAATCCAAGGGCTGCGCGAGCTAAAAGGTCAAAAGATACTAAAATGGGGGCGTAAATTGGAATGTGCACAAGCTGCACTATCAAGCCTAATACGCAAGCAATCACTAATGGATTGGCAGTAATGCGCTTTACATAGAATGCAAAGTTAGGGTGTTCGTCTTCTCTAGCGCAGAGTTTAACCACAGCTGCCACATTAAAGATATTAATTGGCAACATGAAACAAGCCAAAACTAAAATAGCTAAGGCCGCTCCATCATTGCCATAGGCGCTTTCAACAATGGGAATGAGGATAAAACCATTAAAGCGTGTGGAGGTTTGATAAAAGCTGGAAAAGCTTGCGTCATTCAGACTAAAAACTGCTTTAATGGGCTTTTGAATAATCCACATGATGAGAAGTTGGCAAAGAATTGCAATGGTTAAAGCAAGTGGTGGACCATCTAATGTAATTTGTGAGAAATCTGCTTTTACCAGATAAACAAAAACCAGAGCAGGAAATAAAATGTAAAAGCCAAAGCGCTCAAAGTCTGACCAAAAATCTCGACTAACAACGGGGGAGCGTTTTAAGATAACCCCTAAGATGATTAATAGGAATACAGGCAGTAGGCTTTCAAAAATAATCTGCATATTACCGCCCTAAGCTTGCTAGGCGATCTAATGCACCCTGCAGAATAAGAGAGGCTGCAACCTGATCAATAATCTCTCCGCGTTTTGCACGCGATAAATCACCTTCTAACATAGAGCGTTCGGCTGCAACAGTGGTGAGGCGCTCATCCCAATAGATGAAAGGGATATCTTTTGGGAAATGCGGTAAATTGTTTAAATTACGCACAAAAGTATGGGTTGATTGTACGCGAGGGCCCTCACTGCCATCCATATTAAGCGGTAAGCCTAGAACGAGGGCTTGGGGTTGTTCATTTTCAATCAACTTAATAAGTTCAGCTGCATCAATGCCAAATTTTTTACGCCTTATCGTATGAAAGGGCGTGGCAATTTGTCGATTGAGATCAGAGATTGCAATGCCAATGGTTTTGCTGCCCAAGTCCAAGCCCATTAGGCGTTTGTTTGGGTGAAGGTTTGCATAAAATTCTTCAATGGTTGTTATATTTGGTGCGTTGGTATTCACAGGCTATCCTGTTATATTAATATGGTGAGATTCTTATTTTATAATTTGTATGTTTTTTGAATAACCTAAAGTGATAGGTAAAGCAAAGGAAGATAATTAATGCGCATTACATGGCTGGGACACTCGTCCTTTAAAATTGAAAGCGGCAAGTCCGTTATCATTATGGATCCGTTTTTATCGGGCAATCCTGCACAAGCAAGCTATCTTGCTCAAGCTGGCAATGACATTGCAGCACTTTATGAAGGCGCAACCCATGTAGTACTAACCCATGGCCATGATGATCATGTTGGCGATACCGTGCAGATATGCAAAGCCACAGGTGCCAAGCTGATTGCTAATTTTGATTTGGCAATGTGGCTGAGTAAGCAGGGTGTTGAAGATATTGACCCCGGCAATACGGGCGGAACCCTTATGCAGGAAGGTTTTTCGGTTACCTTTACCCAAGCCCAGCATTCATCTGCGCATTTGGATGAGGCAGGAATGTCGCATAATCTAGGTAATGCAAATGGCATCGTGATGCATTTCGTTGAGGGCGATGATGCAGGAAAGAGTGTCTATCATATGGGAGATACGGATATTTTTGGTGATATGGCGCTGATAGAAGAGTTACATCAACCGCAAATTGGCCTCGTGCCTATTGGTGATCGTTTTACCATGGGGGGCGCTGTTGCAGCTCTTGCTTGTCGCCGCTATTTTAATTTCAAGGCGGTGCTACCTTGTCACTACGGATCTTTCCCTGTTCTTGCGCAAAATGCAGATTTATTTAAATCTGCAATGAAGGTTGAGAAAGACAAGAATAGTGATATCGTTCACACGCCTGCATTAAATGAAGGAGTTGAACTATAATTTTGTATAAGCTATTGCAGCTCTATGGCTATCATTGTATAGGCATAAACACCAATTTTAATCCTCACTTAAAGAGAGATAAATGTCTGTAGATTTAAAAACTGTAAAGCGTGTTGCAACGCTCGCTCGCATCAAAGTTGATGATGATGAGGCTAAAATCATGGAAGAAAAGCTCAATGCAATTTTGGGCTTTGTTGAACAATTGAACGAAGTTGATGTGGATGGCGTGGAGCCTATGACATCGGTTGTCGATATTGCGATGAAAAAGCGTGAAGATGCAGTAAATGATGGCAATAAGGCCAATGACATTACTGCTAATTCTCCAGCATCCGAAGATAATTTCTTCATGGTGCCAAAAGTTGTTGAATAGGTGAATTGTCTAATCCCTAATTGTTCTAAAACTATTTATAATTCTGGTTGGAAAAAATATGAGTGAATTAACCGCCCTAACTATCAGCGCTGCTCGTGAAAAATTGCGTGCTAAAGAAATCACCTCGACTGAGCTAACACAAGCTTATTTGGATGCCATTGCGAGTTCCAACGATAAGTTGAATGCTTATGTGGCTACCACAGAAGAAAAAGCGCTTAAAATGGCAGCTCAATCTGATGAGAAGTTACAAAAAGGCGAGGGTGGTGATCTTGAGGGCGTACCGCTTGGCATTAAAGATCTCTATGCAACTGAAGGTGATCATACCCAAGCTTGCTCGCATATTCTTGATGGTTTTAAGCCAAAATATGAATCCACTGTAACCGCAAATCTATGGGCTGATGGCGCGGTGCAATTGGGTAAACTTAATATGGATGAATTTGCCATGGGTTCTGCCAATGAAACGTCATATTATGGTGCGGTGGTAAACCCTTGGAGACGTGGTAATGAAGACACTCCAATTGTGCCTGGTGGATCATCTGGTGGTTCTGCTTCTGCGGTTGCTGCTCATCTTTGTGCAGCTGCAACGGCAACGGATACGGGTGGTTCTATTCGTCAACCAGCTGCTTTTACAGGCACAGTTGGTATTAAGCCAACTTATGGCCGTTGTTCGCGCTGGGGTATTGCGGCATTTGCTTCATCCTTAGATCAAGCTGGCCCTATCACTCGCGATGTGCGTGATGCTGCCATTATGCTGAAATCTATGGCGTCCCATGACAGCAAAGATACAACATCTGTTGATCGTGCTGTACCAGATTATGAGGCTGCTCTTGGTAAGTCTGTTAAAGGCATGAAAATTGGTATTCCAAAAGAATACCGCGTTGAAGGCATGCCAGCAGAGATCGAAGAGCTTTGGCAGCAAGGTATTGATTGGTATCGTGAAGCGGGTGCTGAAATTGTAGATATTTCATTGCCGCATACAAAATATGCTCTGCCAGCTTATTATATTGTGGCGCCAGCGGAAGCTTCATCTAACCTTGCACGTTATGACGGTGTAAAATATGGCCTGCGGGTTGAAGGCAAAGACATTACTGAGATGTATGAAAATACCCGTGGTACTGGATTTGGTGATGAAGTTAAACGCCGTATTATGATTGGTACTTATGTATTATCAGCTGGCTATTATGATGCCTATTATTTGCGCGCTCAAAAGGTTCGTACATTAATTAAGCGTGATTTTGAGACTGTATTTGCAGATGGCATTGATGCGATTTTAACACCGGCAACTCCATCGGCTGCATTTGGTGTAGGTGAAATGGCTAATGCTGATCCAGTGGAAATGTATCTCAATGATATTTTCACAGTGACAGTAAATATGGCAGGACTTCCCGGCATTTCTGTGCCAGCTGGCCTTGATAAAACAGGATTGCCTCTAGGCTTGCAATTGATTGGCAAACCATTTGAGGAAGAAACGCTTTTTCAAACGGCTTCAGTTATTGAGGCAGCAGCAGGGCAATTCACACCTAAAAAATGGTGGTAACACTTAAGGGTTAATAATGGCAGACGACAAATTTCCATTTACTGAATTGGTTGATAGTCTGCCTGCTTCCGTGCCTTTTGTAGGGCCTGAAACTGCTGAACGCCAAAATGGTAAAAAATTTGCCGCTCGTATTGGTGCGAATGAAAATGTCTTTGGGCCATCGCCTAAAGCCATTAAAGTGATGCAGGAAACTGCTGGCGATATCTGGCAATATAGTGATCCTGAAAATTATGCTTTAAAAGCAGCTCTTGCAACTCATCATGGCGTGAAACCTGATAATATTGCAATAGCTGATGGTCTTGATGGCCTTCTAGGGCTTGCAGTTCGCTTGTTTATTAATCAAGGCGATGAGGTCGTTACCTCTTATGGTGGATATCCAACGTTTAATTTTCATGTAGATGGTTTTGGCGGTAAGCGCATTGAAGTGCCATATCAAGGCAACTTTGAACATCTGGACGGCCTTATAG
>CAKMZG010000153.1:0-2688 GCA_929200335.1 uncultured Alphaproteobacteria bacterium
TTCTTAAGCCATGGCTAATTCATTTGACATTAATGCAATACGCGCACAATTTCCCATTCTAAATGAGGAAGTTTATGGCAAACCGCTGGTTTATTTAGACAGTGGCGCATCTGCTCAAAAACCCAAGGCGGTGATTGACCAGCTGTCACAAACCTATTCAAGCCGTTATTCTAATGTGCACCGCGGATTGCATTTTATGTCTAATGCGGCAACCGATGATTACGAAAAGGCGCGGGAAATTACACGTCGTTTCATTAATGCGCCGTCTGTTGATCAGGTGGTCTTTACATCATCAACAACGGCAGCGTTAAATCTTGTGGCCTATGGCTATGCTATGGCGCACCTTAAAGAGGGCGATGAGATCGTTTTATCTTTGATGGAGCATCACTCTAATATCGTGCCGTGGAATTTTTTACGTGAACGTATGGGCGTAAAAATTGTCTGGGCTGAGATTGAAGAAGATGGTTCGCTACCTGTAGAGAATGTCACTAAATGCTTTACAGATAAAACTAAATTGATCGCCATTACGCATATGTCGAATGTCTTGGGTACTATTGTTGATATCAAAGCCATTTGTGCCGCTGCAAAAGCTGCTGACATTACAACCGTTGTAGATGGCTCGCAAGCTTCTGTTCATATGGCCGTTGACGTGCAGGATTTGGATTGTGATTTCTATGCAATGACTGGCCATAAGCTTTATGGACCATCTGGTATTGGTGTTTTATATGGTAAGGCGGATAAGCTGGAAGCCACCCAACCATTTATGGGTGGTGGTGAGATGATTTCTGATGTGAGCCGAGAGGGTGTGACTTATAACCATCCACCCCATCGCTTTGAGGCAGGTACTCCGCCAATTGCACAAGCTATTGGGCTTGGAGCCGCTTTGGAGTTTATTGAGAGCATTGGTTTTAATGCCATATCGGCTCATGAGCATGAGTTGCGTGATTATGCCCACGCGACACTCTCACAAATTAACGCATTACGGATTTTTGGTACCACGCCTGATAAGGGCGCTATAATCTCATTTGAAATTGAGGGTATCCATGCCCATGATATTTCTATGGTGATTGATAGAGAAGGGGTAGCAGTGCGTGCTGGCACTCATTGTGCTCAACCGCTCTTGAAACATTTTGGTGTCAGCTCTACATGTAGGGCATCCATGGCGATGTATAACACCAAGGCCGAGATTGATAAATTGGCGGAAGCGCTAGAAAAAGCAAGGAAGTTTTTTGCATGAGTGAAGATGATGATAAAAAAGTAGTTGCTGGTATTGCGATTGAAGCGAATACCCCAGACCTGCACGAAAATTCTGGCAGTGCAATTCCTGCTGATGAATTAGAACGTTTAACGACAGATATTATTGCTGCGATAAAAACCGTATATGATCCTGAAATTCCATCAGATATTTATGAGATTGGTCTTATTTATAAAGTTGATATTGATGATGATCGCGTTGTCAAAATAGTTATGACGGTAACCGCTCCAGGTTGTCCTGTGGCTGGCGAGATGCCGGGCTGGGTGGAAAATGCAGTGAATACTGTTGAAGGTGTTTCTCATGTTGAGGTTGAGATGGTTTTTGATCCACCATGGACGCCAGATCGTTTGTCAGAAGAGGCCCAAGTAGCGCTAGGATGGTACACTTAATGGCTTTTGAAGTCCTCAAATTAACCGATGCTGCCAAAGATCGCGTGCGTGAAATTTTGGGCACAAATGAAAGTGCTGAAAGCACTCGTGCCGAAGGTATTCGCGTAGGCGTGAAAAATGGTGGCTGTGCAGGCATGGAATATACTATTGATTTGGCAACTGAAGTTGATCCCAAAGATGATGTGGTAATATTCGATGGTGGGCAGGTGTTTGTTGCGCCAAATGCGGTATTATTCTTGCTGGGGACTGAGATGGATTACGAGGTAACAACTCTGCGCACAGGCTTTGTGTTTAATAATCCTAATCAAGTCTCAAGTTGTGGTTGTGGCGAAAGCGTTGAAATTGTACCCGCCAAAATGCCGGAAGCTACAGATTCTTAAGCGCTCAATATGGCTATTTCAAAAGAGCATCAAATTTACATTACAGACTGTTTTGCCCAATATGATGGGGTGACAACCAAGCGAATGTTTGGCGGACTTGGTATTTTTAAAGAAGGGGTGATGTTCGCACTTCTCCTAAGTGATGGTCAATTCCGCATGAAAGCTGATGAGGAATGCGTTGCTGATTTCATTGCTGAAGGCAGTCAAGAATGGATTTATCAACGTGGTGATGGCAAAGAGATTCACATGGGCTATTGGTCGATTTCTGAAGATGTGTTGGAAGATAGTCACGAGCTGCACGAATGGTCAGATAAGGCTTTTGATGCGGCTAAAAGAGCTGATGCTAAGAAGCCCAAATTAAAACGCAAATGGATTGGTGCGCAATAATTTTCTATAAAAAAATATTCTAAGGATTGCGTTTCTGTGATGGTTTGATTTTTATATATTTCTAATTTTCTACGCAATCTGAGAAATATAATTCTACTGACAGATCTTATTTGGATTCTAGTTCCTATGGTTTAGGACTTGGAAATCCTATATTTTGGGCATGAACACACATGCTTTAAATATTCGCCCACAATCTGCTGTTAAATCAGCCCATAAACTTGATACATTTCCTGCGTTTCATAAAACTGCTGGTCGTCTTGTTGTGATTGTTGGTGGC
>CAKMZG010000153.1:2698-3171 GCA_929200335.1 uncultured Alphaproteobacteria bacterium
CGGTGAGGAAGCAGCTGCTAAATTGCGCCTGCTTTCTGAGACTTCTGCTAAATTGGTTGTTTATGCCGAGCATGTTGAACCTGTGATGCAGGATGCTATTTCTAAAAGTGGTGCAGAATTAAAAAACCATTCTCCCGAGGTTGTTGATTTTAAAAATACTGCGTTAGTATTTACTGCTTTGGAAAGCGAAGAGGCGGATCGCAAAATTGTTGAGCTTGCACGTCAAGCTGGCGTTCCTGTTAATGCTGTTGATCGCCCGCATCTGTGCGATTTTATTACGCCTTCTATTGTTAATCGTGCACCTGTTACGGTTGCTATTTCAACGCATGGTACCGCTCCAGTGCTTGCGCGTCGCTTAAAAGCTTTTGTTGAGGCTGCATTGCCTGCAAGCCTTGGCGGGTTGGCGCATTTTGCTGATAGTTTGCGTGCTCAGGTAGCGAATGTTTTAAAAACAGGCGATGAACGCCGTAAAT
>CAKMZG010000153.1:3181-6386 GCA_929200335.1 uncultured Alphaproteobacteria bacterium
CCAGCGGAACTTGCTTTGTCGGGTGATGAGCAGGGCGCGCGCCAAGTGGCTGATGAGTTATTGCAAAACCCTGAGGCAAAATTAGGCCATGTGTCATTAATTGGTGCGGGGCCTGGAGCTGAAGATTTACTGACCCTTCGCGCCCATCGAATTTTGCAAAATGCTGATGTGGTTTTATATGATGCTTTGGTAAGTGAAGAAATTCTTCGTCTTGCACGTCGCGATGCAGAGAAAATCTCTGTTGGTAAGCGCAAAGGTTGTCATTCAAAATCACAAGATCAAATTAATGCTTTAATTGTAGAGCAAACTCAAATGGGTAAGCAGGTTGTACGTTTAAAATCTGGCGATCCAATGATCTTTGGTCGTGCAGGAGAAGAAATAGCAGCTATGCGTGCTGCAAATGTGGCTTATGAAATTGTACCCGGTATAACAACCGCATTAGCTGCGGCGGCTGAGGCAGAAATTCCGTTAACTCTTCGTGGCACAGCTTCAAGTGTTGTCTTTACAACTGGTCACGATTTGAAATCAGAAACCCTTCCTGACTGGGCGGGGTTAGCGCTATCTGGTGCTACCATTGCGGTTTATATGGGGCGTAGCGTAGCGCAATCTGTGGCTGGTCGTTTGAATAAGGCTGGGCTTACTCTTGATACGCCAGTAGCTGTATTAGAAAATGTTAGCCGCAAAGATAAAACAACTTCAATCGGTACATTGAAAGATTTAATTTCTGCCAATGAAACCAACATCACATGGAACGGAAAAGCAGCGCTCATCTTAATTGGTGAAGCGGTTGCTGGTGCGTGTTTGGACGAAATCGAAATTATGGCGCAACAAAATGCGTCACAACATCAAAATGCTTTGGTATAAGGAGAACTCCTATGACTACACCTTTGAAAAACACAAAAGTAATTACTGCAAACCGTTTGATTGATGGTGACGCTGTATGGTTGGGTACTAATGGTCAATGGTTAGACCGTGTTGATAATGCGCTTGTGATTGAGAGCAAAGAGCAGTTAGAAGCACAAATGGTAATCGCCATGAAAAGCGATGCAGATAACTATGTTGTTGAGCCTTATGATATCGATGTGAACGTGGAATCAGGAAAAGTTGTGCCGACAAAATTCCGTGAAGTTATTCGCACCAAAGGACCAACCGTGCGTACGGATCTTGGTAAGCAAGGCGATTTTCAAGCCCACGCTGCATAACAACTGTACCGTTTAATAGTTAGCAAAATCATTAAGAAAAATAATAGTTAAGTCTAAACTAGGGCTTAAAAAGGAATACTCATGTATCGTTATGATGAATTTGACAAAGAATTTGTAAGTAAGCGCGTTGCACAATTTCGCGAACAGGTAGAGCGTCGTGTGTCGGGTGAATTATCAGAAGACAACTTTAAGCCGCTACGTTTGATGAATGGTGTTTATTTGCAATTGCATGCTTATATGCTGCGCGTTGCTGTGCCTTATGGTACGCTATCATCAAAGCAAATGCGCAAACTTGCACATATCGCGAAAAAATATGATCGAGATTATGGTCATTTCACTACGCGTCAAAACATTCAATACAATTGGCCAAAATTATCTGATATCCCTGATATTTTAGAGGAGCTTGCAGAAGTTGAAATGCACGCTATTCAAACTTCAGGCAATTGTATTCGTAACGTAACGACAGATCATTTTGCAGGGGCTGCAAAAGATGAAATTGCTGATCCGCGTCCCTATGCAGAAATCTTACGTCAATGGTCGTCAATTCACCCAGAGTTTTCATTCTTGCCACGTAAATTTAAAATCGCTGTAACAGGTGCGCCAAATGATCGTGCTGCTATTCAATTTCATGATATTGGTTTGGAAGTAAAAAAAGATGCGGCTGGTAGAATCGGCTTTGCATTCTATGTTGGTGGTGGCCAAGGGCGTACACCAATGATTGCTAAACTCATCAATGAGTTTGTACCGCAAGAAGATTTGCTATCATATACTGAGGCCATTTTGCGGGTTTATAACCTTTATGGTCGTCGCGATAATAAATATAAAGCACGGATCAAAATCTTGGTTCATGAGGCTGGTATTGATAAAATTCGTGAAGATGTAGCTGCTGAATTTGCACGAATTAAAGACAGTGTTTTAAAATTGCCTGATGAAGATGTAACAGCAATTGAAGCATATTTCGCAGCACCAGAATTTAAAGAGTTGCCAAATGTTTCAACCGCTTTTGAACAAGCAAAAGTGCGTGATGCTGGCTTTAAAACTTGGGTAGAGCAAAACGTAACAGAACATGCCAAAGTTGGTTATGGCATTGTTACTATTTCTGTTAAAAAACCAGGCGATGCGCCAGGTGATGCCTCATCTGCTCAAATGAATGTTATGGCTGATTTGGGTGAAAAATATTCTTTTGATGAGTTGCGTATTTCGCATGAGCAAAACGTAGTTTTACCCCATGTGGCGCTTGATGATTTAGAAGCGGTATATAAAGCGTTAGTTGAAGCAGATCTCGCCACTTCAAATGCTGGTCTGATTTCTGATATGATTGCTTGTCCAGGGTTGGATTATTGTGCCTTAGCGACGGCGCGCTCAATCCCTGTTGCACAATCGCTGGCAACAAAATTCGAAGATGATGAACGTCAGCGCGATATCGGTCCTTTAAAATTGAAAATTTCAGGCTGTATCAATGCTTGTGGTCACCACCATGTGGGGCATATTGGTATTTTGGGTGTGGATCGTAAAGGCGAGGAGCTTTATCAAATTACCTTAGGTGGTTCAGCTGATGAGCAGGCTTCTGTTGGTCAAATCTTAGGGCCTGGCTTTCCAAGCGATAAGGTGGATGATGCCATTGAAACTATCGTTGAAACCTACTTGCAAAATCGCACGTCTAAAGATGAGGCTTTTATCGATGCCTACCGTCGATTAGGTGCTGAACCCTTCAAACAAGCGCTATATGGCTAAGGAATAATAACATGACTACATTTTACAAAAATGGCGCCTTTGGTGACGATCAATATCTAACGGTAGATGGCGAAGCGCCTGTGCCTGTTGATCAAAATTTGTTGGTAAGCCTTGATTATTTCAAGGCTAATCGCGAGGCATTAATCGGGCGCAATAAAGGGCTTCTTGGTGTTAGCTTAGAGCCCCTTGAAGAGCTTTCTGAAATTGCAAATGATCTTGAAAAAATTGATATGGTTGCACTTAATTTTCCAACATTTGCTAATGGCACG
>CAKMZG010000154.1:0-1063 GCA_929200335.1 uncultured Alphaproteobacteria bacterium
TTTGCTTCCCCGGAACCCCCGCCAAATTCATTTTTATCTCCGCCGTCGCAAACTGCATTTGCTTCCCCAGAACCCCCGCCAAATTCTTTCGCCCATTTTTCAGCCTTAGCGGTTGTGCGGTTATAGACACAGACCTCATGTCCGCCCTTAGTTAGAAGATGCCCAGCCATGGGGTATCCCATTACACCAAGCCCGATAAATGCAATTTTAGCCATTCATATTCTCCATTCTTGTTAGTTTCTAACAATGTTAGTCTGTGTCTCGTTTAAGATGGCGGGTTAAACGTTGTTCAATTCTATTCCATAGATTGCGCAAGATTTCCACGGCACTCAAATATAAGATTGCTGCCCAGATATAGGTTTGAAAATCAAATGAGCGAGAATAGGCACGTCTGGTTTCACCCATGAGATCATAAACGGTCACAAGTGATGCAATAGCAGAGCCTTTGATCATCAATATGATTTCATTACCATAAGGGCGAAGGGCGGTGATCAAGGCTTGTGGCAGGATAATTTTCCAAAATATCAACCATTTGGGCAAGCCAAGCGCTTTTGCTCCTTCTGTCTGACCTGTTGGCACATTTTCAATGGCACCACGCAAAATTTCTGCCTGATAGGCTGCTGTATTTAATGAGAAGATAAAGAGGATGCAATATTCAGCCTCACTAAAAAACCACCAAATGCCTATGGCATCCAGCTCTTTATAAAATGTGCCAAGGCCGTAGTAGATCAGATAGGCTTGCGCTAGCAGTGGTGTGCCACGCATAAGATAAGAAAATCCAAAAGCAGGCTTTGCTATCCACTTATTTTTTGATAATCGCGCAAAGGCTAGGGGGAGGGATAATATGCCACCTATTATTATAGAGATGCCCACAATGCGTAGGGTCGTCCATAGACCATAGATGAATTTCATCATATAGCGGTCATAAAATTTTTGCTGGTAATTGGAGATTAGATACCAAGCCATCGAGGATAATAAAATCACCCAAAAAGCCATCCACAACGTACCCATAATTTTTGCTGTTGTAATGGGCTTTTTGATGCTTGGCGGGCGTGGCTGTGCT
>CAKMZG010000154.1:1073-6375 GCA_929200335.1 uncultured Alphaproteobacteria bacterium
ATATTACTCATCGCCCAGTTGCTCCGCGTTTAGACCAAGTTTCTACTTTGCCGATTCCCAGAGAAGAAATAATAGAAAGACAGAGGTAGATTAAAAAGGCTAGGCCGAAGAATAGAAACTCTTCCTTAGATACGCGCGCGGCAATGCTGGTTTGGCGTAGCAAGTCTGATAGTCCGATGGCTGAGATGAGGGCGGTATCTTTTAATAAAATCAACCACAGGTTTGAAAGCCCAGGCAGGGCTAAGCGGATGAGCTGTGGTAAGATAACTAAATATAGAGTTTGAAATTTTGAAAGCCCAATGGCATGACCGCCTTCATATTGACCTTGATTAATGCCTTTAAAGGCCGATGAAAAAACCTCACTTGAATAGGCCGAAAACACAACACCTAATGCAATCATACCCGCCAAAAATGAATTAATGTCTATAGGATTTAAACCCATGAAAGAGAGTGCCGAATTAATGGCGATGGGCACCCCGTAATAGATTATGAAAAGGGTTAAAAGTTCAGGCAATCCACGAAAAATCGTAGTGTAAATCTGCGCTGATAGTTTTAAGCTTTGCTCTCTGCTTTCCTGCGCAAGGGCAACTAATAAGCCCAATAACAGTCCAAAGGGTAGGGTTGCTAGTGCTAACAGCACCGTAATCATGGTGCCATAGGCTATTTCATCTAGCCAGCCTTCTGCGCCCCAAGATAAAAGTGTAAATATTTGCTCCACTTAGTCCTCACATGCATTTGTTATTATTTTTCATAAACTAATGAAGAGTTTGCAGAATTGAAAGCGAAAACTTTGTGAGTTTGGTGCCTTGGGGATTAGTATTAGAAAAAAATAGGTTTCTAGAGCCTATTCATAAATCTTTTATTCTAATTTATTTCTCAATTGCCTTCAGAGCCCAGTGAAAAAATCTAAACAAAGTTGTTTTCATACCAATTGGGAGGCTGTGTAAATGAGCTGCCTTTGCCATTTTTAATAAATATAAATGCCTGCATCATTAATCTCTAGGTATCATAAAGCGGGAGATTTTGTTTTTGCTAATCAAAAACAATTGCACAGTGTTTGGTGTGATTTTTTTCTTTTGTTCAAATTCTTTTTGTTTGCCATCTCGTATTACTATAAAATTTCCAGAATGCGTGTGTTGAAAAACTATTGATTCACATTGATTGGGTAAAATGGATTTACTTGGAAAAATAGTTGTTAAGGTTTTGGAATCGTAATTGATCTGAATTTCAGTTTCTTTATCCGCGTTATTGCAGATGTTTACAGTTCTTTTGGTTAAATCCACCCAATAAAAGAAACTAAAAATTACAACAAGACTTATGATAAATAAGCAAAGTGCTGTCAGTAGGGCATAGAGGAATGTTTTAAAATAAGGATTATTCAAAATAGGATCCATTTGAAAATGTTAAACTATTTTATAGTGTTCTTAAAATAAGGTAAGAATAGGGCGGTGATTTTCCATTTTTTCTCTTGTAATCCCTTTGTTTTGGCGCTATAGAGCGCTCATTCCACACGCGGAATTCGTGCATATTCTCTCATTGAGAGCACAGCCTCTAGTCGTAAAGACCTCGGCGCTTATGCACTCCGGTGATGAAAGAATGGCCTTTAAACTTATGTTTTTACGCAGCTTTCATTGTTTTTTCCGCGGAGGTACAACCGGTAAACAAGGAGATATGGGCTATGGCTCTACCTGATTTTTCTATGCGTCAATTGCTTGAAGCTGGCGTACACTTTGGTCACCAAAAACACCGTTGGAATCCTAAAATGGATTCTTACATCTTTGGTCACCGTAATAACATTCACATTCTTGACCTTTCACAAACTGTGCCGCTATTGCACCAGACCCTTAAAGTTGTGTCTGATACTGTAGCTGGCGGTGGCCGCGTTCTTTTCGTTGGTACAAAGCGTCAAGCTTCAGACATCATTGCTGATGCTGCTAAGCGTTCCGCGCAATATTATGTAAATGCGCGTTGGTTGGGCGGTATGTTGACCAACTGGCAAACCATTTCCAACTCAATCAAACGTCTTAAAAAATTGGACGAAATGTTTGAAAGTGGTCAATCTGCTGGTTTCACTAAAAAAGAAGTTCTTCAACTTACTCGTGAGCGTGATAAGCTAGAGCGTGCACTTGGTGGTATTAAAGATATGGGCGGTACGCCTGATCTGATCTTCGTGATCGACACCAATAAAGAATCAATTGCTATTCAAGAAGCTAAGCGCATGAAAATTCCTGTTGCTGCTATTTTGGATACCAATTGTAATCCAGCAAATGTTGATTACCCTGTTCCTGGTAACGATGATGCTGCTCGTGCTATTTCTCTATATTGCGATTTGATTGCTAAAGCTGCACTTGATGGCATCGCTCGTCAACAATCTGGCTCTGGCGTTGATCTAGGCGCAAGCGTTGAAGCACCTGTTGAAGCTGTTTTGGAAGAAGTTGCTCCAGCAGTTGAAGCCGCACCTGTTGCAGCTCCAGTGGAAGAAGCCGCGCCGGCTCCAGCTGCTGTTGAAGAAGCGCCAGCTGATGAGGCAGCACCGCTCTTTACTGCTCCAGAAGGCGAAGCTGATGATCTTAAGAAGATCTCTGGCGTTGGCCCTGTTCTTGAAGGTAAGTTGAATGAGCTAGGTATTACAAAATACGAACAAGTAGCTGCATTCACTGCTGAAGACATCGCACGTGTTGATGATCGCCTTGCATTTAAAGGCCGCATCGAGCGCGATGGTTGGTTAGAACAAGCTGCTGCACTTGCTAAAGGTGAGTAACCCACAATCTGGGTTCCCCGCTTAGTGGGGCTCCCACTTAGTGGGTCTCCTACTTAGTGGGTTTCCCACAATGTGGGGCATTGAATGGGGCAGTAAGCTCCATTTTAAAAGAATTATGGAATAGGGTGGCGCTTGTAGCTGCCCTATATCCGTTAGATAAGATTTTAACATTTCCAAATTGAGAGGCTGATATGGCTATTACTGCATCAATGGTTAAAGAATTGCGCGAGAAAACTGGCGCTGGCATGATGGATTGTAAATCCGCATTAAATGAAAATAACGGCGACATGGAAGCCGCAATTGATTGGCTGCGCAAAAAAGGCGTTGCTAAAGCTGACAAAAAAGCTGGCCGTACAGCCGCTGAAGGTCTAGTTGGCGTTGCGGGTTCTGGTAATACTGCTGCTGTTGTAGAAGTGAACTCAGAAACTGACTTCGTTGCACGTAACGATGGTTTCCAAACTTTGGTTACTGCGGTTGCACAAGCTGCACTTGGTACGGATGGTTCTGATGCTGCGGTTAACGCTGCTGCAATCGATGGTAAATCTGTTGAAGACACAATTAAAGATGCTATCGGCACTATTGGTGAGAACATTCAATTCCGTCGCGCTGCTGTAATGAGCGTTGAAAATGGCGTTGTTGCTTCATACCTTCATAATGCTGTTAACGATTCACTTGGCAAAATCGGTGTGTTGGTTGCGCTTGAATCAACTGGCGATGCGGCAGCATTGAGCACTATTGGTCGTCAAGTTGCTATGCATATTGCTGCGACTAACCCACTAGCTGCTACAAAAGATGAAATCTCTGCTGAGGTTGTTGAGCGTGAGAAGAAATTCTTCGTAGAATCTGCTCGTGAATCAGGCAAGCCAGAAGAAATTATTGAGAAAATGATTGAAGGCCGTATGCGTAAATTTTACGAAGAAAGCTGCCTAGTGTCTCAAACATTCGTAATGGATGGCGAAAACACTGTTGAGCAAGCTATCAAGAATGCTGAAAAAGAAGTTGGCGCGCCAATTACTCTTAAAGGCTTTGTACGCTTTGGTCTTGGTGAAGGCATTGAAAAACAAGAAGATGACTTTGCTGCTGAAGTAGCTGCAATGAATAAAGCTTAGTTTAAGCTAAAATTGCTAATGATTTTAAACGGGCGTAGTCAATGACTGCGCCCGTTTTTTATTCTAATCCCAGTAGTTTTATGATGCTATAGTAGAATTGTGATGAATAAGGAATTATGCCAAAAAGCTCATCGAAATACATACTATTGGGAATGGCAATTAGGGGCGGTTGTTAATTAAAGCTGGAGCTTAACTGTGCCCTTAAGAAAACTGCTCATTTGTATATTATTTATATTAGTTCCATTCATTGCCATTGCAGAGGATGTTTCTCCAGAAGTTCAGTGGAGTGATGAGAGTAGATTACAAGCCAATAAGGCTTTTGAAGCTGGTGAGATTGATAAAAGCATTAAATTATCAAACGCCAATTTAAAATATGTACGTAGAGTGCTAAAATCGGATGCTGTTATCATTGGCGTTAGTTTAAAAAACCTTGCTGAAATCTTATTTAAAGCTGAGCACTATGATGAATCTGAGCCTTATTTAGTTGAAGCAATTGCTTATGCGAAGAAAATTGTTGGCGATGAACATCCAATATCTATTGAAATGCAAACTTTATTGTCTCACGTATTAATACACCAAAAACGTTATGAAGAGGCGAAGGCTATTGTTCTGCCTTTGGTGCAATTGTCTCGCGGCATGGATGGGCTGGATGTAGATATGGTGATCGATATAAAAATAAAACTGGCATATTCGCATTATAAATTAAAAGAATTTCGCCAAGCAAAATTAGTAATAATAGATACATTAAAACAAATGCATAAGAGCAATATCGGTCCAGATTCTCGTGCTATCAATCTGGCAATAAAATATGGTCAAGTATTGGGGGCACTTAAAGAATATGATGTTTCAGAGAAGGTTCTAACTGAAACATGTAAACATGCTAGGGTAGTATCTGGTGTCGGCAATAATGCTATTTCTGTTTGCGATATGGCATTAAAAAAAGTGAGATTTTTGAAAAATTATGGATAGTATATGGTTAGAGTAGGTTTAGTATGAACTTTAACCATCCACTAGCTAGCGTGTGTAGCGTTTAGGTGAATTCATCTAAACGCGTCCACAAAGGAATTGGGTGCGGTAATTTGAATTCATTCAGATGCATCGAGCTCTAGGTGGGTTTAGTTTCTCGCAGATATAAATAATTCCACCACAAATTCATTGCAGCCTTTCACATATCCCCCTATATTAATTTCAGAGTTGGTATTTGCCAACTTCGGGGTTTCATAACCTCTCACGAAGCGGCTGGTGTCAGCCGTGATGTCACCTCCTCAACCTTTAGGTCGGGGAGGCATTGGCGTATACAATAGAGCTTCGGCTTAAAGGTCATTGCAATCGTCTTCGTGCGATCTATGAACTCCCCGATCACCAGAGATTCTCTCTGGTGATCCATTTTTCGAATAGGGGAGGTTTTATGGAAGAGCATGTTTCTATCACA
>CAKMZG010000155.1:0-4719 GCA_929200335.1 uncultured Alphaproteobacteria bacterium
AATGGGCTCAGGTGAAACAAAAACGGAGAAAAACAGGGCAGACAACAAGGCAAATATTTAAAAATGAGATTTGAATCAATTTATAGTGCACAGGCTATAATTAAGAACAAATGCTATGAAAAAATGGAATTTGATTGTTGACTTACCTGCTGGATAAATTCGCCATAATTGTCCCAATTTTAACCTTCTGCAGTTAAGTTTACAGTACCGCTGACCCTGCAAGTTTGAATCTGTATGGCCGCCGTTAGGGTTTTTTCGCCGCCCTAGCTGTGATCTTTCATTAGGTTGTTCATTCGAACCGAACTATGCTGATTGGAACTATCAAATTTCAACAAACATGGAGCAGTCCAAATGAACAACCTAATGAAAGATCACAACTAGTTATTGAGATATATTTGGCTAAATGCTTTTATAATATGCCAAGGTTGCAGCTGCAAGATCTTCTAAAGCCGTGCCAACAGCTTTGAAGTATGTTATTTCAGTATCGGACTGACGGCCTGTATGAATTCCACGGCACAAATCATAAAGATCCGCCTTAACGCCGTTACTTGTAATGATGCCATTCTTCATTGGGTCAATAATATCACCGCTTTCGCTAAAGGCACCATCTGTATCTATGAATACTGAGCTGCGTTTAATTGCCTCATCATCTGCCTCACGCATATGTGGTGTAAAGCCACCTATTAAATCTAAATGCTGACCAGCTTGTAACCACTCGCCTTTAATTATTGGTTTGCTAGCAAGCGTTGCACAAGTAATAATATCAGACTGCCTTACCCCAGATTCAATATCTACAGTTGCGGTAGCTTCGAAACCATCACAATTTAATTGATCAACAAGAGCATTCATTTTTGCTTCATCTCTTGTCCAAACAATCACTTTTTTAATAGGTCTAACTTCGCGATAAACATAGGGCAAATTAGATCCCAATCGTCCGCCACCAACAACAAATAAAGTTTGAGCGTCAGATTTAGCTAAGTAACTTGCAGCTAATGCTGATGCGGCAACTGTGCGGCGCGCTGTTATTTCACCACCATCAAGCATAGCAAGATGCCTACCCGTTGATACGTCAAATAAGAGATAACTGGCAGATACAGCAGCCAAACCTTTATCCGCATTGCCAGGATTAACATTCACGAGTTTTATTCCGCCCAACTTTGAGCTACTCCAAGCTGGCATGAGTAATAATGTAGCATCAGGTTGACCATCAATAGTGATAGTATGATGATGACGAAGCGGCGCCTCACACCCTGAAATAAAAGCTTGTCTTAACGACTTAATCAACTCTTTATATGGTAGGGCAAGTTTTGTTTGTTCAGCTGAAAGTGATAAAAAATCTGTCATGGAGCGCCTTCAGGCTACAAAATCCTTTAAAAAGGATTATATAATAACCATCTTTATGGGGTTGTTTCTCACTCATCATAATAAACTTAAAAATTTATACAAGCGTTTGATGCAACTGATATTAGAGGTGAGTTCTAAATTGCCATATAAAATGCTATACAAAGATGGTTAATCAGAAAATTCTTCTGCCTTAAAATATTCAACTTGCAAATCACCTGACCAAAAATCTCTTGGCAAACCTGCTTTAACCTTCAGACCGCGCCAAAATGATTCAACATCATTTAAACTTTCCCATACAACAGGCAAGAATAATCCTCTATGAGTTGGCGTTGATAAAATAAGCCCATGCTCTTTAGGTTTAATTTGTTGTAGTAAATCCTTCTCATTTTCAAATTGCAGCGGTGCGGGCTGTGATAAAATTGAAATGCCTATATCCAATTTTTTTAATTCATCCATAGTTACTGGTTTAAAGCGTTTATCATTAAAAGCAGCAGATATAGCATTTTTGCCAACACTCTCAACAAGCGAAAAATTTGGCATCGTTGTGCCAATGCAACCACGCAGCCTTCCTTTTTCTTTAAGGCTTACAAAAGTGGCTCCCATACTGCGTAAAGTTGGGTGAAATGTCTGGGTGTGTATTTTAGGTTTTTTATTTTTTGAAAGATAGAATTCAATTGAGGCACGCGCAACAGTTATCAATTTTTCACGATGCACCTGTGGTAAAAGTGCCTTATCTGCATGTAAAAAATGCCAAGCACCATAGCCAACTACTTTAGATTTATCACCACTAATATTAGCTGAATTTATCATGCCAAGACGAGTAGCCCTATATCCATATTTGCGAACATATTTAAGATAACCTTTTAAAGGACCATGACCACATACATTACTTGAATTAATATTTTCCGATTTAAAATTCTCAATCATTTGTGCCGTCTGCAAATCTTTTTCTATTGCCAATTTGTCCTTCAAAAAATGGCTAAGATCAGTTGATATAACAACCAGTGTATGTCCCTGCATAATATCTTCATGAAACAATTCAAATATGACTTCAATATTCTCTATTCTTTCTTGGCCAATGACAAGCGGAATAAGTTTTGCTTTTGGCCAGAGTTGATGAATAAAGGGCAATTGAGTTTCAATACCATGTTCATTGTCGTGAGCCTGATTTGAGATAATAGTCAAACCTGATTTTAATAATTTTTGGCAACCATCTTTGCAAAGTTCGCTTTTACCTAAAGGGCTAGAAAAGCTTTTCTGAGATGGTAAAGCCATTCCCTGAAAGGCATATCTATGAGAGGGAGATAAAACGATTAATCTTTTGTATTTTTTGCCATCTCCATAGGCGGATTGATAAGCAAGACCCGCAGTGCTTCCTGAAAACCTAAACCCAGCATGAGGTGATATTATGCCCATAGGATTTGACATATCTCCCGGTAATCTATTTGATGCTTCGGCTAAAAAACTTTTTACCATTGCAGATAATGTGTTCTTTTCAGCAGGAAAAAATTTTCCAGCAAAGGCGCATAGACGATTGTCACTACTCATTGAAATATAACCTAATTTAAAAATATTTTAGTCAATTATGATTATATTAGCATATATTTTAAATTATACTATAATAAGCTTAATTCTATTTTAAATAGGTATACTTTATGAACCAAACAGAAGTTTCAGCACGATATTGGTCTAAACAAAAAGATGGCCGAATAAAATGTGAATTATGCCCACGCTATTGTTCCCTTGCAGATGGACAGCGTGGTTTGTGTTATGTACGTGTAAGATATAATGACCAAATGTATTTGGATACCTATGGCCGAAGTTCAGGCTTTTGTATTGATCCAATTGAAAAGAAACCCCTTAATCATTTTTACCCCGGCACACCTGTATTATCTTTTGGAACGGCAGGCTGCAATCTTACCTGTAAATTTTGCCAAAACCATGAAATTTCAAAAAGCAGAAAGATTGATAAATTAACATCTATTGCCATGCCAAAGGAGCTTGTACAAGCAGCTATAGACCACAATTGTAAATCAATTGCATATACCTATAATGATCCAGTTATATTTTTGGAATATGCTGTTGATGTAGCAAAAATTGCCAGAGAACACCAAATAAAAAACGTTGCAGTTACAGCTGGCTATATTTGTGAAGAACCACGGGTTGAGTTTTTTAAATATATGGATTCTGCCAATATTGATCTAAAAGGATTTACAGACAAATTTTATAAAGAGCTTACAACATCATCTTTAGATAACATTTTAGAAACCATAGAATATGTAGCCAATGAAACCAACGTTTGGATAGAACTCACTTGCCTACTTATACCTGGTGAGAACGATAGCAATAAAGAAATTCAAAGAATGTCAGAATGGATTTTTGATAAAATTGGCTCAGATATTCCACTACATTTTACCGCATTTCATCCTGACTATAAAATGTTGGATCTGCCACGCACCCCCACCCAGACACTTTTGCGCGCAAGACAAATTGCTCTAGCTTCTGGCCTAAAATTTGTATATGTGGGCAATGTACATCATGAGGTGGGGCAATCTACCTATTGCACAGGATGTAATGCGCAAATAATCGGTCGAGATTGGCATCAACTCTCTCAGTGGCATTTAGATGATCATGGCGCTTGTTTAAATTGCGGTACGCAATTATCTGGAGTTTTTGATGGGCAGCCGGGCATTTGGGGCAGAAAACGCCAACAAGTAAAAATACCGAAGACCAACTAAAAGCGATCTATACTGTAAGGTGATATATCCAGATCTAAATTCTCATTAAACAGTAGTTGTCCAATCAATTTTGCTGTGGTTGCAGCATAGGTTAACCCAAGATGCCCATGCCCTGTGGCATAGAAGACACCATAGGTTTTTGCCGATGGGGATATTATTGGAATTGTATCTGGTAAGGCTGGTCGATGTCCCATCCATTGCGAGCTTTCTTGCACTTTCAATTCTGGCAATGTTTTACATGCATGTTTTACGCTAATTTTCGCGCGCTCATAATTTGGCGCAGCATCAAGACCGGCCATTTCAACAGTGCCGCCAATACGAATGCCACCAGCCGTCGGGCTAATAACAAAAGCCTTAGCTGGCCAAATAATAGAGTGTTTTAAAGATATTTTAGGTGCCATAATTTGTGTATGATAACCACGCTCAGTTTCCAATGGTATTGGTTCATCTAAAAGATTGGATAATTGTCCCGTATGCGCACCGGCACAAAGTACCACCTCATCAGCATTTAATACTGATCCATCCTCTAACACGACACTTTTAATCCGATCACTACGTTCAAATCCGACAACTTTTAGTTGCTTAAATTCTCCACCTATTTCTTTGAATTTTCTGAAAAGTTCCCTGACCATAAAAT
>CAKMZG010000155.1:4729-6277 GCA_929200335.1 uncultured Alphaproteobacteria bacterium
ATAAAATACGGATTCGTGAGAATCTTATTATCAGGTAATAAAATTGCTTTCTTAAATTTTTTAGAAATTTCAGGCTCATAATTATTAATCTGATTACTATCTATTACCTCATAATCGAAATTATAGCGTTCCAGCATTTCAATACGCTCACGATCATTTTTGAACTCGTTTTCATCGGCATAAATAGACAAACTCCCTTCCTTAGAAAGTTTAACTTGCCCACCTATTTCATGAAGTAAGGATTGCGTATCATTCAATGCTCTTTTGCAAAGATTGGCACCAGCTCTTTCTAATTTGCGAACTAAACTTGGTCTGCTTGCCAGCAAAAACCTTACAAACCACGGCGCCAAATTGGGCATATATTTAGGAGAGATGCTAATTGGTCCTTCCCGATCTAAAAGCCAAGCTGGCATCTGTCTCCAAATTGACATTCGCGCAACTGGCATAAATTCAGTCACAGCAATCATTGCCATATTGCCAAATGATGCGCCCTTACCCGGTCTATCTTTATCAAGAAGAACGACTGTTTTACCACGCTTTTGTAATTCATAAGCGATAGCAACACCTATAATTCCTGCGCCGACCACGACAGTAGTAGAGTTAGACCTAGCCTTCATTTTATTACTCACAAATTGAATATGTTACACACATAAAACTTATTTAAGAGTTTGTACATATTAAAGACGACATGACTTTATATATGAGACCACGATTCTTCAAAACTCTTCTAGATATGGCACATAAATTTGGGGACTGGACAGTTAAATGGAAAAGCTGCGAGGCCGTTTAAAACGGCTGATCAAGCGATACGATCATCCTAGGGTTGTCACAACCGGTTGTGTAGCATTTTTTAAGGGTCTAATGAAATTTTAAGGAATTTGATCTATTTGGATTTTCTTATTCATCTCATTCAAACAGGAAAATCATGATTTCATTTAAAGGCGCTCATTATCCAAAAGACGTAATTTCTACTCTCGCATAAATAAATTTATGCTGTCGTGCAACGATATGCTGTTTTTTATAGTGATCTTGAAGAGATAATGGCAGAACGAGGCCTTAATATTAACCACGCAACTTTAAATCGTTGGATTATAAAATATTCACCGCTTATTGCAAATCAAATGCGTAAGAGAAAAAAGCCCGTAGCAAAATCTTGGCGCATGCCCTCTCAGACATTTCTTTGAAATGTCCTGTCGGGTGATAGACGAAACCTATGTCAAAGTTAAAGGTGAGTGGGTTTATTTTTATAGAGCGGTTGATAAATATGGAAACACTATAGATTTCAAGCTTTCTGAAAAACGAGATGAAGCTGCAGCACGTAAATTTTTCCAAAAAGCTATCAACCACAATGAAGTTCCAGATCGAGTTGTTATTGACAAAAAGTGGAGCGAATTTTGCAGGCTTGAGCAAGTTAAATGCTAAGTTTAAATTTTCTAAAACAGAAAAGATGATTGATGTTTTGCAAGTCAAATATCTCAATCGTTGCACGGCAAGGCAAACTTGTTTGCCTGAGAGTGAATATTGTGGAACATCCCTCTCGTTGTTATG
>CAKMZG010000156.1:0-2997 GCA_929200335.1 uncultured Alphaproteobacteria bacterium
GCAATGAAGATGTTCAAACGCTTGCTAAATCCCTTCGTGATCTTTGGAGAACACGCGGCGCTAGCTAAGTTTTAAGATATATGGTTTAAAAAAAGCCCTATCACTTTGTGGTAGGGTTTTTTATTTGTGTCAAATTTATACCTTAATTATGTTGAATTAAACTATTTGATTAGGGAAAATTTCATGAAAATGTTCTATCTTCTTTTTATATTCTGGTTAATTTCTTAGAATTAAGCTATGAATTTAAAAATCTGTGGCATTTTAAGTAAGGTATTTTAGGTAAACACTATGGTGAATAAATTTACAAATTTAAAAAGAACAAATACTCATTTCTATAAAATACTATCTATGAGCATATTAATGCTTAATCTAAGTTTTCAAGCTGGATTATCTTACGCTCAAGAGGGAGAGCTTTTGCAATCTCGCGGTGTGGTTGTTGCTAATGCCGAAGTTACCTATAGCTCTGAATTACAGGCTCGCGTTGAAAAGATGCCTCTGAAGCCAGGTGACAGCTTTTCAAAAGGCGATTTGTTAATTGAATATAATTGCGATCGATTTAAAGCTGAATTACGTGGCGCAGAAGCTGGTGTTTCAAAGCAGAAGGCGCTTTATCAAACATCATTGAAATTACAAAAACGTCAGGCTGCTGGTGCATTAGAGGTAACGCAAGCTAAAGCAGATCTTGAAAGTGCGCAATCGCAAGTTGATAGCTTGATGGCAACATTATCAAGTTGTGAAGTTATTGCCCCATTCACTGGTCGTATTATTGAGCGTGGTGCTGATGAATTCGAAACTCCTACAGCTAATGCGCCTGTATTGATTGTGTCGGATACCTCTCGTATGGAAGTTCAATTGATTTCCCCATCACAGTGGCTAGGTTGGTTGGAAATTGGTGCTGCATATACCTTTACTGTTGAAGAAACTGGCAAAGAATATGCTATGGAAATAGTGCGCATAGGTGCTAAAGTAGATGCCGTTAGTCAAACTGTTAAATTATTTGGTAGATTTATAGAACAACCTGATAGTGTATTGCCTGGCATGAGTGGTGTAGGGCACTTTAAAAAATAAATTAACTAATTAATTAAAATGTAATTCAAATAACCTAGGTTATAATTTATATAAGAATAATTACTCACAATGGATACCTTGTATTAAATTTAAGAATTGTTTTAATTGATTTAAGTAGAGTGAAATTAAGTATAATTATGTGAACTGGATATATCCCAGTAGGAAACTTGATGGAAGAAAAAATAACACGTCCTAATACTCAGCAAGATGCAAAGGAAGTTAAGAGACAGCTTAAGGAATCTCCTAAACCTCCTACGTCTCGAATTCGTTCTTCAGGGTCCTCTCAAGCTGATGCGCAAGAGATGGCATTCAAAGATAATATTCTTAAGATTGAACGTGAAGCGCGCCAAGCTGAAAGTGATAAAGAGCTGATCTATCAAATGGTCAATTCTACGCGTGCTTTGATTAAGTTCAGGCAGGCAATGTATTTTAAGCGAGTTGGAAAAAAACGTTTTAAAATTGTGTCTGTATCGTCTCTTTCAGCTATTGAGACCAATTCACTCTTTATCCGCTGGCTAGATAATATTATTAAAATGTGGGTTAAAGATAAGGGGTTTGAAAAAGCAGATGCCTTTAACATTGGAAGATACTTCAGTAAAGAAGAGTTGGAAATTAATGCCTACCCATTTCCAGAATTTGTGATTGCCCCTTTAAAATTAAGAGATGATAGTGTTTTTGGACTATTAATTTTCACAAAAGAAGAC
This sequence comes from uncultured Alphaproteobacteria bacterium, assembly GCA_929200335.1. GTDB lineage: Bacteria > Pseudomonadota > Alphaproteobacteria > Rhizobiales > Rhizobiaceae > CAKMZG01. Next base: position 1,773 of record CAKMZG010000156.1, read on the forward strand.
CCTTGGACTAATGCTAATTTAGGTCCTGCAACACGAATAATTGAAACCTTTTGCCATGCTTATGAAGCATTGATTGGTCCTGCTAAGATAAAGCGTAAAACAAAATCTAAAGCCTTTATTGGCTGGGGAATAGCTGCGATTATTGCTTTGGCGGCTTTCATTCCCGTTCCATTAACAGCGCTTGCGCCGGGTGAAGTTGTTGCCCAAGAGCCCGTGGTAGTCTCTGCTCCCATTGATGGTGTGATAGACGAAATAGAAGTTGCACCTAATAGTTTTGTTAAAAACGGCGACCTTTTATTTAAATATACGGCAACTGATTTACGCAACCGCGTTGCTCTTGCTGCAAAAGAAGTTGAGGTCTCCTCTGCTCGTCTGCAACAGTTCCAGCGCAGTGCATTCTCAGACGCTAACTCTAATCGTGAGTTGGTTATTGCTAAATCTGAATTAGATTTGAAATCGGCTGAATATGAATATGCCCTTGATTTATTGTCAAAAGCAGAAGTGAAAGCTAATTCAGACGGTTTGATCATTTTCTCTGATAAGGATGATTGGACGGGCCGCCCTGTTTCCACTGGCGAGCGTATCATGCGTATTGCTGATCCGGAGATGGTGCGTCTAAAAATTGATCTACCAGTATCAGATGCGATTGTTTTAGAAGAAGGTGCTAGAATTAAGTTTTTTCTAGATAGTGACCCATTAAATCCTCTAGAGGCTACATTAGTTTCTGCCAGTTATCATGCAACCAGTGATAAGGCACAAGGTGATGTTTTGAGTTATAAAGTGAACGCAAAATTTGAAGAACAAGATTTAAGTCCAGAACATAAGCGTATTGGCCTTCGTGGAACAGCTCAAATTTTTGGTGAAAAAGTAACACTTGCCTTTTTTGTATTCCGTAAACCTCTAGCGAAAATAAGACAATGGACGGGTTACTAGCACAACAGCCCAAACCCCTCGTTCTTCCGCGTTTGCGTGAGGAATTGGAGATAGTTCAAGGTGCACCACAAACCAATGGGGCGCCCTCTTGGATTATTTTTGATCCAATCGCAAACCGTTATTTTGAGGTTGGGCGTGAAGTACTTGATCTTCTATCGCTTTGGGGGGTTGGAACCGCTGAAAAGTTAACGCGTATTGTCAAGGACGAATATAATCGTATTTTAGAGCGTACTGAAATTGAAGAGTTGATTAGCTTCTTAATCAAGAATTCTTTAATAGAAGAAATACCTGA
>CAKMZG010000156.1:3007-5944 GCA_929200335.1 uncultured Alphaproteobacteria bacterium
AAAAAAGCTATGAGACTTATCTTGAACAAGATGACGCGCGAGAAAAAAGCATTTGGTCTAAAATAACCCATGGTTATTTATTTTTCAGAATTCCATTGTTTAGACCCGATAGATTTTTACGCTGGACTTGGCCTTTAGTCGCGCCATTTTTTACCACCTATGCGGTTGGCATGTTTATCTTGATGGGACTTTTTAGCCTCTATCTGGTATCTCGCCAATGGGAACATTTTACAGGAACTTTCGCCTATCTTTTAAGCGTTGAGGGTGCAATTCTTTATGGTACTAGTTTGGTTTTGGTAAAATCTCTTCACGAGTTAGGCCATGCTTATATGGCGACAAAATATAACTTAAGGGTGCCAACCATTGGGGTTGCCTTTATGGTCATGATGCCCGTTTTATATACCGATACCAGTGCCTCTTGGCGGTTGCGCAAAAATTATCAGCGATTGATGATTGATTTTGCAGGTATTTTTACAGAGTTAGCAATCGCTGTTGTTGCCACATTAATGTGGTTGTTTATGGAAGATGGATTTTTGCGATATGCAGTATTTACTGTCGCTACCATCGGTTGGGTTTCCAGCCTTGTGATTAACCTCAATCCATTGATGCGCTTTGATGGTTATTATATATTATCTGATGCCCTGCAGTTTAAAAATATGCAGGAGCGCGGGTTCGAATTTGCCCGTTGGCAGTTGCGTGAATTTTTATTCGATATGCGTCAAGCACCGCCAGAGCAATTGAGCCCAAAACTTCGACGCTTTGTCACCATACATGCATGGGCTACATGGACTTACCGTTTTTTTCTGTTCCTAGGTATTGCGGTTTTAGTCTACACATTTTTCATCAAAGTAGTAGGTATTATCCTATTCATAATTGAAATTTTGTGGTTCATTTTATTACCAATCTGGCGAGAGATTAAACGCTGGTGGGAGAAGAGAATGATTATTAAATCACGGCCAAGAGCCTATGTTACGATGGGCATATTTTTGACCCTTGTTGTCGCAGCTTTTATTCCATGGTCAACAAGTGTAAAAATTCCCTCTGTATTAACAGCTGCAGAAGAAACTGGTATTTTTCCACCTCAGACCGGTGTCTTGATGAGTGTGAATGCTAAAGAAGGTAATATTGTCAAAAAAGGCGATATTCTATTTGAATTGATATCTTATGATCTTGAGAGAGACTATAAGAATAATTCTATTCGTAGTAAATTAACCCAACAGCGGTTAAACCGCATTAGCTCAGATGAGCAAGACCGTGCATCAAGGTTGGTTTTGGTTAACGAAATGCGTACCTTGCAAGAACAGCGTGAGGGCTTGGAACGTCAAATTAATGAGTTGCGTATCGTTGCCCCCCATGATGGAATTATCAAGGATATAGATAAAGAGTTGCAGGTTGGTCTTTCTATCGATCCTAAAACTCGCATGGCATATGTTCAAAAGCCAGTTCAACTTGAAGTACGTGGTTATTTAGAAGAAGCTAGCCTAAATCGTGTTGTGGTCGGCGCAAATGCAACTTTTGTTCCTGAAGATCCAATTTTAGATAAAGTTGAGATAGAGGTTGCTGAGATTGATCATGTGGGGGCTGATGTTCTTGCAGAACTACCTCTAGCCATTCAATATGGCGGTTCGATTGTTGTTAAACCTACAGATGATGGCAAATTAAAGCCTGAAGATGCGTATTATGAAGTGAATTTAAAGCTAACAGAAGAGATGCCGTGGGAAGTAGAGAAAGTCGTGCGTGGCACAGCCTTTATTGATGGTAATCCGGAAAGCTTTTTTCAGCGCGCTAAGCGTCAAGTACTGAAAGTATTCATACGTGAATTTGGTGTTTAATATTTGTAGCCTTTGAATATTTTGCCTTTCTAAACCCCAAAATTTATGTCATTCTCTATAACAGCATTATTATTAATTGGCGGCATGTCTTAAAAAACATGCTAGCAATACCTATATTAGTTATAAGTACAAAAATTATTATAAGGCAAATTTAATTAAGGGAGAATGGCAGATGACCGCAATGCAAGATTTTGATCAAGAAATAGAAAGAACACGTGCAGCGGTTGATGAAATACGTGTAAAGATCGATCAAAGTAGTGAGGTTTTAGACAAATTTGCAGAAGCTGATACCATCGGCGAGAGTGAGTTTGATATAGAAAATGCCCGCATCGATGATGTGCTTCGTCAGCAAAAGGTGATGGAAGGCAATATAGCTGATCTTATCATTGGGCTTGAAGATGCAACCAATGTTTTTGGACAAGAATTTGAAAGTATGAAGTCTTTTAGTGCTTGGGAAAGTTTTATTGGCATGTTCTCAAAAACTAAAGCCCAGAGTATGCGTTCTGATCGCGTTCGTAACATGTCTTTAGCGGGTAATCTGCAAGAACTTCTTGCAAAGTCCGATACGATTGTTGGCATTTTAAAGGAACAAAAAACAGTTCTTGAAAACCGCTATAAAAATTCTGAAGCTAGCCTTGAAAAAGTTATTACTCGCCGCAAGGGGACAATGGAAAAATTAGAAGCTACACAAAAGCGGATTGAAGAGTTAAATCCTGAATTGATGGATTTGGAAAATAAAATTGCCGCAACAACGGATCAAAAATCACGTACCGAGTTAGAAGGCCAACGTTCTAAACTTGCAACTGAGTATAATGCACTGCAAGCTGAAGAGCAGGAGCTTTTAGCTGAGAGCCAAACTTTAGAGCGCTATACCTCTACGTTCCAGACGTTTGTTGATAGTTTGAATAATCAATTAGCAGCACAATCAACGCTGATTAATAAGCTTACCATTGATACCGAACAGCGTATTGTGATGTATAAGGCTTTGGAAGATTCATTGAAAACTGCTGCGCAACAAGATGTTGCCCACAAGATTAACACCCTTGGTAATCAGGTGGATACGGCGGCTGAACAAACCATGGCAGGCATTGGTGCAGCTGCACAA
>CAKMZG010000157.1:0-5089 GCA_929200335.1 uncultured Alphaproteobacteria bacterium
GGCGTTTCATCTCTTCATTATCAAAAACGGTACCATCAAAAAGTACGATTTCCTCGCCCTTCAATTGCGCTTTAATTTTATCGGTAAGCTTCGCGCAGCCTGGGATATACCAAATGCGCTTTTTCCCGCTTTGAAGTTTCACACCTACGGTTTGTTCGCCCTCTAAATCGGTAATGACCTCACCAGCTTCCATGAACAGCGGCACTTTACCCGGCACTGCAAAAAGCTCTGCTGTAACGCCTGCCACCAATTCAAAGGGGGTGTCTAACTCTATCTCATGAAAGGTAACAAAATCACGATCAAGAGCATTGAAAATGGGGTTTTCAGCAATCACTTTCGCGATTTCATGGGTAAGATAAACGTTAAAAGCCTGTTTTTCACGCAAGATAAGCAACCCTGCGATGTGATCAATATCGCCATTTGTGAGCAAAACGCTTTTTATTGGCGTTTCGCGCAAACCTATCGGGTGCAGGGGTGGGTTTTCTAAAATCTGACTGCGGATGTCGGGCGAAGTATTTAGGATTGCCCATTCATTGGTATTGCCATTGTCATCAGAAGTCACTGCAATGGAAGATTGATGTTGGGGTTTTATTTTACCCTGCCTTGCAGCGACACAGTTCGGACAGCCGCAATTCCATTGAGGTAGGCCGCCACCTGCGGCTGCACCTAAAACAAGAGCGCGTAAAGTATTTGACATTTTACGCGCTCCTTAAATTATCTGACTTTTAGCTTGCATCAAGCTTAGAACAAGATTGGCTCTTGATCATCAGCAGGTGCATAACGGCTAATTTCCATACCGCAGCTTACTTCAATAATTTTTGGTGTATTCCAGCTCATTTTAAGTCCTCCTTAAGATTTAAGATAACTCTAGATTATAATTGGATGGTTTTTCACACAAGACAAAAAATAAAAATTAGACTTGTACCTTGGTACATGAGAGATTCTTGCGGCATAAGCTCGTAGATTGGTGATTTTAAGCCTGCCTTGAACTAAAACTTATTAATGACTTGACGAAAATGGCTAAAATGCCTATCTTAGTTGCAAGTCATTCTTATTATCAATTAAAAGTGGCTGTATAAATTAATCAAATCACTGTTTTGAACTGGGCATAGAGTGCTAAAATAAATTTTATGCGAATTTGAATATCAATTCCAATGTGAGTTTAAGCACTTATAAGATTTAAAATTGTGAGGAAAGTCTGAGATGACCGAATTAGTATTAAGTGCAAGCCGTGCTTTTAGTAATACCGCTGCGAATAAAGTTTATCCTAACCGTTGGCGTTTGCTTATTTTAGCTGTCATTTTTGCTTTAGTGGTGGCAACGCCTCAAACCCGTGAAATAATGATCCCTGCACTTTCTGACGCATTTTTAGCCGTATCTGTTTTTGTAGCAGCAACGCTTGCATTGGTTTACTGGTTTGAAAAACGTTTTTCCTTTGATCTTGGTGAGGTTATGGCCAATAACCGCGCATGGCAGCCTGTGATTGCGGCTGGACTCGGTGCTTTGCCTGGCTGTGGTGGTGCGATTATCGTAGTGACACAATTTACGCGCGGCTATGCTAGTTTTGGTGCATTTATCTCTGTTCTTGTAGCAACCATGGGCGATGCTGCATTTGTTTTAATCGCTCGCGCACCTGCTACTGCTGGTTTGGTGATCGGTATCAGCTTAGTTGCAGGTATTATCACAGGCTATATCGTTGATAAATTTCATGGCAAAGATTTTCTAGCTGTTGAGAAGAAAAACGATACTGCTAAAATTTTAAAGGCCGATGAGAGCGCGCCAGTTATGCCAAAACGTAAAGGCTTTTTGACCAGCTTATGGCTTATCATGGCGACCATTGGTTTTTGGTTTGGCATCATGCTTTCATTCCAAATAGATTTAGATGCGGCATTGGGTTTTGAGGCTATTCCTGAACCAGTGACATTATTTGGTGCTATTGGTGCTTTGGTTGCTATGGTGCTTTGGGCGACAGCGCGTGATAATCATTCACAAATTGGCGCCGATTCAACACCAGATCAGCCGCTTTTAATCCGTGTGGTTAAAGATACGAATTTTGTGACCTCATGGGTTGTTATGGCCTTTGTGCTTTATGAAATTGCAGTTGTTTTCTTTGGACTTGATGTGGGGGCTATGTTCTCATCCATTGCAATTTTATTGCCTCTCATTGCCGTTCTTATTGGCTTCATCCCAGGCTGTGGCCCACAGATCGTGGTGGCGCAACTTTATGTATCAGGTGTTATTCCATTTGGCGCACAAATCGCCAATGCCATTGCTAATGATGGCGATGCGCTTTTCCCAGCGCTTGCGCTTGCCCCTCGTGCGGCCATTTTAGCAACGCTTTATAGTGCCGTACCTGCCGTGATTATCGGTTATGCCTTCTTCTTTATTGGTTGGTGATTGGCGCATCACTATGGATGGTCAAGGTAGTGATTTGGCTGTATTGTCCATAAAATCCAGAGGTGATGCTTACAAGCGCTAGCAGATGCGCTTGATGGCACACCGGATGATATTTGTTGAAGAATATAAAAAACCTGTAATTCCGGCAGCAAGAAAGCTTATGAATATTATAAAATCATAAGCGAAAATCAGAAATAAACCCACAACATGGGTATGCACACTATGTGTGTTGGTAGCGGGAGAGGGACTTGAACCCCCGACACGCGGATTATGATACAGTGTATCGCTATTTATTCAATTAATCCAGCTAAGTCCAAAATAGTCCAAATTAACCAAAAATTTAAGTTTAAATAACTGAAAAATAATATAATTATTAAAAACAACACTATTTTATTGTCTTGGCTTATCCAATTTGATATGATTAAATCTAATGAATTTTGTCCCCTATTTGTACCCTGTGGAGATGCTATGAAAGTAAATTTGACGGATCTATATTTAAAAAATATTCAAGCTCCAAATTCTGGGTATGATGAAATTTCAGATTTAAAGAGACTTGGCCTTAAAATCCGTGTTTATTCTTCTAAACAACCGCCTCTTGAGCCACGTATTGTTTTTCGGTATGAGAAAAGAATTAAAGGAGGTGCAAATAGAAAGCAAACGTTAGGTAATTGGCCAGCTATTTCACTTTCTGAGGCACGTTCAGTAGCACTTGAATTGGAAGCAGAGGCTGCAAAGGGAATAGATCGGGTTGCATTAAAGAAAAAAGAAATTGAAGAACTAGCGAGTGCTAAAGCAAACTTGCTATCTGTAAAAAATGTGATTGATGAATATGATCAACGGCATTTGACAAGTCTTAGGACACGTAAAGAAAGATTACGGCAATTAAACCAATCTTTAGAAGAGCATTTAGATAAATCAATAGGCAATCTAAAAAAGGCAGATTTAATGGCTGCTATTGATAAGAAAATAACATCAGGTAGTAAAGTTTATGCAAATCGTATTCGTGCAGCATTGTTAGCATTTACTAAATGGGCGTGGGAACGAGACTATCTTGATACTGATATTGGTGCTGGTATACCAAAGCCAACTAAGGAATTACCACGAGATAGAGTTTTAAGCCTAAATGAAATGAAAGCCATTTGGCATGCTAGCTTTAAATTGAATGAATTATGGGGAAGCCCGTTTCGTTTGTTGTTGTTAACAGCACAAAGGCGAACGGAAATATTTGGTTTAGAATGGGATGAAATTGATTTGGATCGGGCTACTATAATAAAGCTTAGTCATAGGACTAAAAACAAAAAGCCCCATACTACTCACCTTTCAGAACCTGCTTTAGAAATATTAAAACCACTTAGGCAGAAATATGAAAAAAGCGATTCTTCTTCAAATTTGCTATTTACGACTACTGGTGTAAACCCACTTTCGGGTTTTGATAAAATGAAAAAAAAGTTAAATAAGTCTCTTGGGGAAGAATTTAAAGCTTGGACTTTACATGACATGCGCACTGGATTTACTTCCATTATGGCTGATAGCGGTGAACCAGAACATATAGTGGATAGAATCTTAAACCATTCAGCAAGTGGATCCGCCCCAAGTGCAGTTGCACGAGTATATAATCAAGCTGAATACCTAGATCAAAGGGCTGAAATTTTAGATAAGTGGGCTTCACTGATTACATCACCTATTGAGGTTTAAAAAATATAGAATAGCTGAAATTTTGAAGCCATATAAACGATGTTATTTAGGGTTGTTCAAATGCACTTAACGTTCTAAATTATTGGTTTAAGATTAGATTTTTACCACTCAAAATATATAAAGTGTAACTAAATGGCTAAACGTTCTCAAATTGAAAATATCTGGATTTGCTTAAATCATATGCATAAAAGATGTTGTCCTTCCCAAATTCCTGAGAATATGGATGAATTTGAGACGCATTTTGAATATCACTTAGATGATGTTGAGGATGAAGATCGTGGAGAATTTACATCAGCATTTAAGTATTTTGAGTCAATTAGTAGGCAGAGTTTAGATGAATTAGAAAGACAAGCAATCTTTCTTGAAGAGAATCAACATCCTTTAAATCAAGAAGAATATCTTTGTGATGAAGAAGATTATTTGAAATGGCTAAAATTAGATCATCTAAAGATAGAAGAAGCATCTGCTTTGGCTATTGGCAGAAAGCCAGATTTTATTGATAAATTACTTGATAATGATGAAAATGGTACCTTGGGGATAAGATCTAAGCATAAAGATGTTTTTTTAGCCATTGAAAGATCAAATAATGCTGCCACCAAAGAAGGTAAAATAATTCCAGCTAAATTTTTGACTTGGGTAAAAGATTCAAATTTTGATACGCCTGAACCGCTTAAATCTCTTATCGATAATAAAAAAATTATAGACCTCTTGTCAGATACAAATAAAAAAGATGCCGCCTTAACTAAAGAATATAATACAATGCTTAAAATTATTATTGGAATGGCAATGGCTAAATATAGATATAATCCAAACGAAATGAAGAATAGTGCTAGTAAAAATATCGCATATTCTCTTCGTGAAAAAGGCATACCTGTCAGCGTTGATACAGTTAGGAAGTATTTAGAAAAGGCAAAAGAACAATTGCCTGAGAAATTTTAAACCGAATTCGGTTTTAAATAACCTAATTCGTCCAAAAGATATTTCAATAATTTATAAT
>CAKMZG010000157.1:5099-5927 GCA_929200335.1 uncultured Alphaproteobacteria bacterium
ACCTCAACGTAACAAACAAAGAGGTATAAAATGAAAATCAATAATAGCCAAAACAATGATCGCCTATTGCGAGTGAATCAGATTATTCACCCAATTGGCCCAATACCTGTAAGTAAATCTACATGGTGGGCTGGTGTTAAAGACGGACGCTTTCCTAAATCAATAAAGCTAAGTCCAAAGGTCACAGCATGGAAAGAAAGTGAAATTCTTGCCCTCATTGATAGTGAAGAGAGGTGACTAGGATCTGTTTGATGCAAAAATTCAGCAAAGTATTGAGTAATTTTTAAATTAAAAATCTATTAGTTCTACGTAAAATTTAAAATAAATAAAATAAGTATAGGTGAAGGATTTTTTTCCTTTGCTTAATGACGTCATTAATTCAAATACAAGTATTTCTCACTGTCTCTGATGGGAAAAGTACGTTTGAGTTCACCTTAACGAATTAATCTGCTTGCGTTCTTTTGCTGGTGGATTTGTTTAAACTCGTCAAAATTTAAATAAAAAAGGGTTTATATGAATAAAACTAAAGTTTTAAAACAAAGTTTTAATAAGTTTATTTATGATTGTTTGGAAAATAAACATAAAGTAGATTTATTACATTTAAATAAAAAGAAATATTTGAATGATGATGATTTAAAATCAAATTCAAATGGAATTTATGATTTTTTATATATGATTAGTGTTACATATAAAAGATCAGATTATTCTTATAATGATTTATTAAATCAACATATTGAAGGGATCAATAAAGATTTCTATAATCTTTATTCTAGGATCTGCAAGATCCTAATAAAAGGAAATATATCTAGACAGAAATTTTTACAGCCA
>CAKMZG010000158.1 GCA_929200335.1 uncultured Alphaproteobacteria bacterium
TTACAATACCGCTCAGACAACGCTAATCCTACATTAACTGTACCCAATAAGTTGACGATGCCCCATTTAAATAGATTTTAAAAAACTATAAAATCGGCTGTCATCAGTACGTGTGATATTAATCCGAAGGCCCGGAGTGTGCTGGTTCTCCACAGCGAACAAGCTGCCTGGGGCTAAAAATATGCCTTTTTGAGCGGCCTGTTTTGCTAATTCAAGATCTGAAATGCCTTCAGGTAATTTCATATAAACATAATAGCCATTGTTAATAGGGCAGAAAAATTCAAACCCCATTTTTTCTAATTTTTTAGTTACGGTATTAGAAGCTTCAACCACTCTTGAGGATATTTTTTTCAAGTGTTTTTGATATCTGCGACTATCAAATAATTCTGTAATCATAATTTCTGAATAGCGTGAGCTGTTGACACTGGTAATCATTTTAAACTCTGCAAGACTGGCTGCGAGTTCAGGATGGGCAATCAAGTAACCTGAACGAAAACTGGCAGATAGAGTTTTTGAAAATGAACCCACATAAATCACATTTTTAAATGTATCCAATGCGCATAATCTTACGCCTTTGACATGTTCGAGATCAATAAAGGGGTCGTCATCTATGATTAAACAATTATGCTGTGCACAAATTTGTAATACAGCATGTGCCGTTGGTAAATCCATAGAGCTGCCAGTGGGGTTCTGTGCCAAAGATTGGGTGAAAAATATGGAAGGTTTATGATTTTCAATCTTTGCTTGTAAATCTTCAATGTCTGGTCCATTGGTGGTGCGTTTGACTCCAATAAAATTGATTTTTGATACTTTTAGTTTTGCAAATAATGGGTAATAGCCAGGGTCATCTACCAATACAGTATCACCCGGTGATAATAGACGTCGAATTATTAAATCTAATGCGTGATTAGCGCCAAAAGTCATGACAATTTGATCGGGTGCTACATTTATGTTTTGGATTTGATGACGTGTTGCAATGGCTTCACGGAGTTCCAAATATCCATATGGCGAACCATAACCGGAACTGTCACTGCTGGATTGGCAAAGATTAGAATTGAAACTGCGTTTGGGCATAGTTTCATTCATCCAGGAAGCTGGCGGTCGACCATCACCCACTCGAATGGAAAATTTTTTATCTAATTGTGCATGCAACAAGCTTATGATGTCACTGGCTTCTTTAACATGGGCGGGTTTATTGTCACTTATACTGGGTTTTGTTGAATTAACAATGAAACCTGACCCTTGTTTTGGCGATACAATACCCTTGGCAACCAATTTATCATAGACATTAACAACGGTGTTTTTTGATACTTGAAAATCCTCTGATGCACGACGAATGCTGGGCAAGCGCATACCTGCATGTAAATTACCTTGCTCAATTTGTCGCAAAATAGTCTTAAATACAAAATCGACTTTTGTCATACGCTTCATTATCTGGTCCTCCTCATCATCCGTTTAAACTGTATCCTTATTATAATGGTACAATTATAAGATCAATCCTTTAATTGTACCTATGATTTATGGAGGTTGAATTATAAGTTTAAAATATATATTGCTTTGGAGTAATAAATGTCTGATCCCATACATAACAGTCAAAATCTAATTTCATCAGTGATTGATCAGTTTAGGTCTCTAGAACCTGCTGATCGACTGTTGGCTCTGCAACAAGCAGCAGCCCTAAATGCCAATGAAACAAAAACATTAGGTGGTAGTGATATTTTACCTGTTGAGATTGCTAATGGTATGATTGAAAATGTTATCGGCAAGTTTGAACTACCGCTAGGGGTTGCATTAAATTTCAAAGTAAATGAGAAAGATTATCTCATTCCCATGGCCGTTGAAGAACCTTCTGTAGTCGCTGCAGCTTCTTATATGGCAAAAATTGCTCGCAATTGTGGTGGGTTTTATGCCAGCAGCACTCAACCAATCATGCGCGCGCAAATACAAATTTTAAATCTCAAAAATCCATATGGCGCCAAATCTAAACTGTTGTCCTACCGAGATGAATTGATAAAATTAGCAAATTCAAAAGACAGAGTTTTGGTTGAGCTAGGAGGCGGCTGTAACGATATTGAAATTCAAATTTTTGATGATTCACCTGTTGGATCGATGGTGGTTGTGCATTTATTAGTAGATGTGCGCGATGCTATGGGTGCCAACACGGTCAATACCATGGCTGAAATGCTTGCGCCGCGCATTGAAGAGATTACTGGCGGTGATGTGCGTTTGAGAATTTTATCAAACCTTGCTGATCGAAGATTGGTACACGGGCATGTACGTGTCAGCCCAGAAGCTTTGACTACGAAAAGCCTTGATGGCAAAGATGTTGCTCAAGGCATAGTTGAAGCTTGCGCATTAGCAATCATTGATCCTTACCGTGCAGCTACTCATAACAAGGGCATTATGAATGGTGTTGATCCTGTTGTCGTTGCAACGGGTAATGATTGGCGCGCAATTGAAGCTGGTGCTCATGCTTATGCTGCGCGAGATGGGCGTTATACATCTTTAACGCGTTGGGAAATTGATAATGAGGGTTGGTTAAATGGTACCATCGAATTGCCTATGGCCGTTGGCCTTGTGGGCGGCGCAACCAAAACCCACCCAGCAGCGCAGGCGGCCATTAGAATGCTGGATGTTCAATCAGCCCAGGAATTGGCCGAAGTCATTGCCGTGGTAGGTCTTGCCCAAAATATGGCAGCGCTTCGTGCCCTTTCCACAGAAGGCATTCAAAAAGGTCATATGGCACTCCATGCCCGCAATATTGCCATTATGGCAGGTGCAAAATCAGAGCAAGTGGATATCATTGCGCGGGCATTGGTAGCTTCTGGTGATGTTAGTGTCGATAGTGCCAAAAAATTACTAACAGAAAATTGATGTTGCGTATTATCTAAGGAGGATATCAGATGCAAAAGAATAGAAGAAATTTTTTAAAAAATGCAAGTGCAGCAGCATTTGCAGCTCCTGCCATTGTTGCAGTTAGCAGTTTAGAAGCCCGTGCACAAGCGCCGATCAAATGGCGTATGCAGGCTTTATGGGGTGGTGGAACCACACCTATGAAATATGAGGAAAAATTTGCAGCACGGGTCACAGAATTAACCGGAGGTAGTCTTGAAATTAAAGCATTTGCTGGAGGTCAAATTGTACCCAATGCTCAGGCCTTTGATGCGGTTCGTGGCGGTGCTTTTCAAATGATGAAAACCTTTGATGGTTATACAGCGGGCAAAATCCCAGCCCATGGTTTTTCATCAACAGTGCCTTTTGGTTTCCCACAAGCTGATATGTATGAGGCCTGGTTCTATAATGCTGGTGGTCTTGAACTTGCACGCAAATCTTATGCATCGGCAGGGCTAACCTATGTTGCACCAACAGTATATGGTGAAGAGCCTATTCATTCTAAAAAACCTATTCGTAAAATTGCTGACATGAAGGGGTTGAAAGGTCGTTTCGTGGGTCTTGCATCTGCTGTTATGTCTGAATTTGGGGTTTCCGTTTCACCCCTTCCTACCAGTGAGGTTTATTCAGCATTGGATAAGGGCTTGATTGATTTTGCAGATCGCGGTGATGTGAAAGCCAATTATGAAGAAGGCCTACAAGAAGTAGCCAAATATTTAATTTTGCCAGGAGTTCATCAGCCTACAACAGCTACTTCCTATGTGGCAAATACCAAAGCTTATGGCCAATTGAATGACCAACAAAAAGCTGCACTTGCTGTTGCCGCTCGTGAGGTATCTGGTGCGCTTCGTCAAGACATAATGGTGTCAAATGCTGAATATCTTGGAAAATTCAAAGATGCAGGGGTTGAGATCATTTCGCTTGATCCACAAGATGTAGCTGATAACCGTGCAATTGCAGTTAAAGCTTGGGAAAAAGCAACCAAGGGAGATAAGTTGGCTCTTGAAATGATGAATTCTCAAAAAGTTTTAATGCAACAATTTGGCTTACTATAAGCTAAATAGACTGTCGATTATTTTCATTGCCGCCACATAGAATAAATGTGGCGGTGCTATTTATGGATGTCTAGATGATCAAATTAGCTCATGGAATAACAACTCTTAACATGTTTGTATTTGAGATTGCAAAATGGGTTGTTTATCTTATTGCAGGATTGATGATTTTTGAAGTTATAACACAATCATTTATATCTATAGAAATTTCTTGGGCGGCTGAATTGGCAAGATTGCTGTTTGGTCCTTTCTTTTTATTTGGCGGGCCTTATTTATTGCATATGGGTGGACATGTGGCAGTGGATATAGTCTCATCAAAAGCAAGTGGAAAATGGAAAATTGCTTTAGCTGCTATCGGCATCATATTGGCGTTTATATTTGGTGCTATTCTTCTATGGTTCAGTATTCCATTGGCGCTTGATAGTTATACCTATGGTGAAACCAGTTATTCTGGATGGAATCCGATTATCTGGCCTATGAAAGCCACGTTGCCTGTGGCAGCCGCTTTACTGATCCCGCAATCCATAGCTGAACTTCTCTTCTTGGGTGAAAAATTTGCCTTGAAATCTGGGGAGAGTTTTTAATGGAAAGTTCTCTTGTTTTAGGCGGGATGTTTATCTCTCTTGTAATTTTGATGCTATCGGGCGCTGGATTGGCTTTTGTACTTGGTGCGATAGCCTTTTTATCAACCATCCTCCTGTGGGGTCCTGAATCTTTAGTGGTCTCTGTTCTTAATACCTATGAGACCATGACATCCGATGCTTTAATGGCCATACCACTCTATGTCTTGATGGCATCTATTTTACAAAAATCAGGCATTATTGAGGATCTATATAATGCTATGGAAAAATGGTTTGCTGGTTTAAAAGGTGGCTTGGCAATTGGCACCGTGGTGATTTGTACCATATTAGCAGCCATGACAGGTGTTGTGGGTGCGGCAGTTGCGGCTATGGGAATTTTAGCCTTACCTTCTATGTTAGAACGAAAATATTATCCCCCCTTAGCGCTTGGTGCAATATGTGCCGGTGGCACTTTAGGAATATTAATCCCGCCATCGGTTGTCACCATCGTATATGCTATAACAGCGCAAATATCGATTGGTAAAATGTTTATTGCTGGTATTATTCCTGGCATCATATTAGCGACAAGTTATAGTTTGTATATTTTCATTCGGGCAACAGCAAATCCAGAAGTTGCACCAATTGCTGATGATATCAATGATGTGACACTGCCTGAAAAATTGGCTACGTTGAAAACACTAATTTTACCGGCATTCGTAATCCTTTCAGTTCTTGGCACAATCTATTTTGGCTTTGCTACCCCGACACAAGCTGCTGCAGTTGGTGTTTTAGGTGCCATGTTTTCAGCGATGATAGCTGGTAAATTTCAATTTGATAAATTATCTCAAGCTGCAAGTGATACACTCAGAGTCACGGCCATGATTTTGTGGATTACCATTGGTGCAAAAGCCTTTATTTCTACTTTTGTAGCTACGGGTGGTGCTGATTCAATTTTGAATTTTGTTGAAAGTATGGAAGCTTCTAAATGGATAGTTCTACTTGCTATGTTGGGTGTGTTGATTTTTCTCGGACTTTTTCTGGATGAAATCGGGATTATTTTATTATGTGTTCCCGTGTTTTTACCCATTGTTAAAGCTCTTGATTATGATCCTTTGTGGTTTGGGGTTTTGTTTATGATAACCGCACAGATGGCCTATATTACTCCGCCTTTTGGCTATACTTTATTTTATTTAAAAGGAGTTTTACCAGATCATATTGGCATAGATCAGGTTTATCGAGGCGTTATACCATTCTTTTTAATTCAGGTTCTGATCCTAGGCTTATTTATTCTATTTCCAGACATCGTTACATGGTTACCTGAAATTAGTTCTGCGAATTAGGAGTTAATTTTGAGTTGTGTCGCAAACTTTTGATCAGACTATAGATTGCCTTATCCTAAGACACAATT
>CAKMZG010000159.1 GCA_929200335.1 uncultured Alphaproteobacteria bacterium
TTAGGGCGTTAAAATTCTTTCCATATCAAATTATTAAAGCATCATGCACCTAATGAATTCAGCTTAATGTTCTAAGCGTCAATGCCGAAGAAATATCGCCCTATGCCGAAAGCATAAATCAATAAAAATATAAGATTGACCCATTTTAATTGAGGTTCTGTGTGTAACCAAGCGCAGTAAATCCAAATCACGCAAAATGGGAAGGATAAAAACATTGTAAGGGGATATAAATCAAAAATAATTGCAATTGCACTCAAAATACCAAGCAATAAAGCAATATTCTTCAATAACTCCTCAGTTTTTGGCGATATTGCAGAAGGAAATAATTTCCCAAAAAAAGAATTAATAAAATTGTCCATTAACATCCCTATTCATGCCTATTCAGCGGTTATGCACCTAATCATTACCAGAATCACTCAACTATTCCCACTCAATAGTACCCGGAGGTTTTGACGTTACATCATAAACAACGCGGTTGATGCCTTTAACCTCATTAATGATTCGCGTAGCAGCGCGGCCAAGGAAATCCATAGAATAAGGATAAAAATCAGCCGTCATGCCATCAACTGAGGTTACAGCACGAAGCGCGCAGACATATTCATACGTCCTACCATCGCCCATCACACCAACAGTTTTAACAGGCAGTAGCACAGCAAAAGCTTGCCAAATCTCATCATAAAGACCTGCATTTCTAATCTCATCAAGATAAATACGGTCAGCTTGACGCAAGATGTTTAGCTTATCTTCACTCACACCACCTGGGCAACGAAGCGCAAGACCAGGCCCTGGGAATGGATGGCGGCCAATGAAACTATCAGGCAAGCCCAACTCTTTACCAAGCACGCGAACTTCATCTTTGAAAAGTTCACGTAGTGGCTCAACCAGCTCCATATTCATACGCTCTGGCAAGCCACCCACATTATGATGGGATTTAATGGTCACTGAAGGCCCACCTGAAAAAGATACGCTTTCAATCACATCGGGATAGAGTGTGCCTTGAGCTAAGAAGTCTGCACCGCCTAATTTTTGCGCCTCTTCTTCAAATACTTCAATGAAAAGGCCGCCAATAATTTTGCGCTTTTCTTCGGGGTCATCTTTACCCTCAAGCGCAGAGATAAATTTATCTGCCGCATTCACATGAACCAATTGCAGATTGTAATGTTCTTTAAACATAGCAACCACATCTTCAGCCTCATTATGGCGCATCAAGCCATGATCAACCAAAATACAAGTTAATTGATCACCAATGGCTTCATGGATGAGCAAAGCTGCAACGGATGAATCAACCCCACCAGACAGACCACAAATTACACGTTTATCACCCACTTGCTCGCGAATAAGCTCAACCGCCCGCTCACGATAAGCATGCATAGACCAATCGCCTTTAATGCCAGCAATGTTTTTAACAAAATTTTCCAAAAGCTTTGCGCCATCAGGCGTATGTACAACTTCTGGGTGGAACATCATGCCATAGCGCTTTTTTTCGACATTACCAAAAACAGCAAAAGGTGCACCTTTAGATTTAGCCAAAGGCTTAAAGCCATCTGGTAATTGACTCACTCTATCGCCATGGGACATCCAAACCGTATATTCGTTTCCCTTTTGCCAAATGCCATCAAACAACGGACAATCTTCAACAACTTCTACTTCTGCACGGCCAAATTCACGATGATCAGAACTTTCAGCTACCCCACCATTTTGAATACACAATGCCATTTGACCGTAACAAATGCCTAGAATTGGCAAGTCCGTATCGAACAGACCCTGTGGTGCACGAGGGCTATCAATATCCGTAGTTGAGGCTGGCCCACCTGATAAGATAACCGCTTTGGGGTTCATCCGCTGGAGTGCTGCTTCAGCAGATTGAAAAGGGACAACCTCACAATAAACCCCAGCCTCACGAACACGGCGAGCAATCAATTGTGTTACCTGTGAACCAAAATCAACAACTAAGACTTTATCCTGAATTTGTTCTGTCATGATTATTCCTGAAATAATTCGCTTTTCAAAAGCGCATATGGGCTTGCTTTTGGGCATCCATAAAATATATCTAACTTAATAGCAATGGCTTGCCTGCTGGATCAACAAGCCTGTTCATAAGATTTTAAGATAGATATTATATCAAAAGATATAATGATAACATCTCTTTGTGTGTTTAAGATAATTTGAGGGCTTTAATGAGCAATAAACCTATTCGTAAAGCAATTTTTCCAGTCGCCGGACTTGGCACACGATTTTTGCCTGCAACAAAAGCCATACCAAAAGAAATGATTACGGTAGTCGACAAACCCATTATTCAGCATGTGGTTGATGAGGCACGGGCTGCTGGCATTGAAGAATTCATTTTTATAACTGGGCGCAATAAAAACGTTATTGAAGAACATTTTGATCAGCAATATGAGTTGGAAACTTTACTGTCTGAACGCGGTAAAATTGACGTTTTAAAAGAGCTCCGCGCAGGACTCCCCCAAGCAGGTAATGTAATTTTCACCCGCCAGCAAAATCCGCTTGGCCTTGGGCATGCTGTGTGGTGCGCCAGAAATATTATTGGTGATGAGCCTTTTGCCCTACTCCTGCCAGACATGCTACCCCATGGTGAAAAAGGCTGCATGAGCGAATTGATGCAGATTTACCAAAAAACTGGTGGCAACCTCATCGGGTTAAAAAATGTTGACCCAAGTGAAACCCATAAATATGGCATTGCCAGCTTTGATGAAGACAATAGCAAAAACGCCCGCGCAATTAATGACATGGTAGAAAAACCTGCCCAAGGCACTGCCCCCTCAAATTCCATGATCATGGGACGATATATTTTACAGCCTGAGATTTTTGATCTTTTAGAAAAGCAACATGCTGATTCATCAGGTGAAATTCAACTCACCGATGCCATGCGTCAATTGATGAAATCCCAAGATTTTTGGGGCTATGAATATCAAGGTGATATTTATGACTGCGGCAGTCGCCTAGGCTTTTTGAATGCTAACATTGCTTTTGCCATGGATGATCCTGAATTGGCAAAAAGCGTCAAAAAGATGCTTAAACGGCATGTGGAAAAGAATTAACCAACAAATTAAATGCCCATCACTTGCGCTATATTTTAGTCGGAAAATTATTTGAATAATAGCAAATATACGTTCTAGAGCTTTATGCGTTTGAATGAATTCAAAGCACTGCTCTAGATTCCTTAATTTGCGCGAATATTTCTCGTTTAGGTTCAACCACCTAAACGCTACACGCGCTATATTAACAATAATTCATTATTAATTCCGATCACTTAATGTATAGTTGATAACTCTAATAATAGAACTGGCATTTAGCGACAAGGAATAGAATATGTTTAATTCAAAAATTTTCAGTATAATTTTAACGGTTATATTTTTATCAACATCATCTATTTTTGCTGCTGCACAAGATAAAAGCCTACCTGATCGCAAAACACCAATACCTGAAACAACCAACGGAGTGCCTCATATTCAATTAGGTCTTCAAATTACACCTGCTATGGCCAAGGAGCTTTTGAGCTATGCAGCAAACCTACCAGGGGTTACGGTTCGCGATACCGTTATTTCACTGCCAGGTGCTAGAGGTTTTTGGCTGTCTAAGGATATAAAAGTAGCACGCCCTGAGGTAATCGTCGGTGGTCGAGAATTTGCACATATGCACCCAGATGGGAGCTTGCACGCCTCATTAAATCCCAAAACTGCACGCGCTGCTGTTAAAGCTGGTTGGGCAACCCCTCACCCTTGGGCTAATAAACGTAAAGGCTGGGAAGGTTTTGTTATGATTTTCACACCAACAAATGCCTCTGAGCTTGACGTGGTATTGCGCCTTATCGATGATTCATATCAATATGTAACAGGCACAACCTTACCTAGTAAATAAGTGTCTAATAAAGCCGTTGTGGTGGGATTTTTGCTGTAAATTTCTCTCCCTCTTTAATCACGCCAGATTTTTCAACCCAAGCCACAAGGCCGCGTTTATCTTTTGCATGTTTTGGAAAAGATAATTCAGCATCCCCATTGCCAGTTGCCTCAGCAATTGCTTTACCAGCAACTCTACATGGCGCATTATCACCATCAATGCGCAGGGTCACACCACCTTCAAAAAACAAACAGGTACGCGGCGGTAATTGGGTGAGATTTGGAATACCAGCAATTAAAAGATTAGCACCTATCCATTCTGGTTTAATCTCATCCAAGCCCATAGCCATGGCCACATCCTGCAATTCTTCTTGTGAGAGCAGCGAGATTTGACGCTCATTGCGCATTTCTGTACCACGCGGATACCAAGGTTCACGGCCACCAGATTTACGCGTAAACCCACGATGAAAATCACCCACTAATCCCTCAAAATCCATTTCAAGATGTTCAACCGCTGTGGTGATAAAATCGCTCCCCATGGCTTGATAAGTACCTGTAATCTCGCCCTCTATTTTAAATGCTGGTTTATTAGTCATCTGATTACTTCCTGTTGAAATCCTTATTCATATCCAAACACTTGAGCCTAGATAAAACAATATTTATAAAATTTATTGACAGATTTATTATTTAACCATATTGTTAATTAAAGAAAGTGATAATTAATGGATACTCTATCAACAAAATTTGCAGCCCTTGGCGATTCAACCCGATTTGCGATTGTAGAGCGCCTACTTAATGAGGGTGAGTTACCAGTAAGTGATTTGCATTCTAATTTTGATATGTCGCCGCCTGCCATATCGCGCCATTTAAAAGTTTTGCGCGAGGCTAAAATTGTGAATTGCAAAGTTAAAGCTCAACAACGCCTTTATTCAGTGCGTCAAGAAAGCATGGCTGAGATTTCAAAATGGGTCATGGATCATAAAGAGTTTTGGATGGGCAGCATGGATCGCTTAGATGCCTTAATTCGAAAAGAAATAAATGAGGAAAATGAATGACCAAAAATGTAACGGTAGAACGGATATTTGAGGCAGATATAGAAACCATCTATGGATTTCTAACAAAGCCTGAAAAACAAGCATTGTGGTGGGGACCTCCAGGTACGACAATCACTACGCATGATCTTGACTTTATGAGCGAAGGCTCTTGGTTTGTTAAAATGGAGGGCAGTGACAATAGTAAATTTCATATTTCAGGTGTTGTGACATCTAGTGAACCGCCCAACCGTGTAGAATTTACATGGGGTTGGCATGATGGAGATGGCAAACGAGGAAATGAGAGCCATGTAATTTTTTCTTTGGAAGCAGTGGAGGCCAATAAAACGCGTTTCACCGTCACCCATATTGGCTT
The DNA here is from genome assembly GCA_929200335.1 of uncultured Alphaproteobacteria bacterium. GTDB lineage: Bacteria > Pseudomonadota > Alphaproteobacteria > Rhizobiales > Rhizobiaceae > CAKMZG01. The sequence continues at coordinate 5,268 of CAKMZG010000159.1, forward strand.
GGAAAATGAACAGGCCATTATAGGCCATGAAAAAGGTTGGAACGCTAATCTTGATAAACTTAAAATTGCACTAAACTAGACTGACTAAAATACTATAACCAAAATCTATATTATGGAAGAATATTTATGCCTAATCATTTATTAGCCTATCATGGCGGCAAAAAACCTGAAACACCAGAAGAAGGCAAAGCAGCCATTGCAAAGTGGATGGCATGGTTTGGCGGCATCGAGGGAAAGATAGTTGATGATGGCAACCCCGTTGGCATGTCAAAAACAGTATCAACAAGCGGCACAACTGATAGCGGTGGCGTTAATCCTGTGTCGGGCTATTCGATCATCAAAGCAAGTGATATAAATGAAGCCTGCAACATTGCCAATGGTTGCCCAATTGTAACAGGTGGCGGCACGGTTGAAGTGGCTGAGATCATTCCCGTATAACTGCTAACTTAAGCAACAAACAAAAAAGCCACCACAATTTTTCTT
>CAKMZG010000160.1:0-1056 GCA_929200335.1 uncultured Alphaproteobacteria bacterium
CCTTCTACATTCCATTTGCCATCAATAGATACAACAACGTTAAAATTTTTGTTGTCTTTAATGCCATCAAGAAAACCACCAACACGTTCTGTTGAGTGATAGCCTGGTTGACCTTCAATGATCCCAACTTTTAAAGGTTTATCGCCATATTTTTCAATTGCCCAATCAGCAATTGCATGTGTACCGTTACGTTGCGAATAACCTACAACACCATGAATAGGCGTTGGAAAATTTGGAATATCTGAATTAATCATCATCACAGCAATGCCTTGATCCACAGCTTTTTTCAGCAATGGAGCTGCTGCAAATTCATCATGAGTTCCAAAAATAATAGCATCAACATCTTGAGTTAATACATCTTGGATCATGCCCATTTGCCCATTAATATCGGCACCACTTTGCGGCGCCAGCATAAAAACCTCAACTCCAGCTTTCTTTGCAACAGATTTAATACCTTCACCAATCGCTATATAATAATTGAATTCCGTAGCAGGCGGCATATAAGCAATACGATATTTCTCATTTTTTGGCTTAATTGTACTCATTGGCGCTTGGGCACCATCTTTTAAAGGAACTGGATTTGGATAATTTTCTGCAAGAGCAGCAGTACTCAATGTTAAAGTTAATACAGCAACTGCTGCAGTCTTTAAAATTTTGATCATTTTTTCCTCCTTGATCAATTACTATCCCTTAAAGGGAACATCTTCTAAACCAAGAACGCCTGGTTTAATTGCATAAATGCCACCCGATGTAGGCTCTTGATTAAGAATTTCATCATCACTCATCAAACGTGAAGTGGTAATATACAGTGTGTCCAAATTCTCACCGCCAAACGCGCAACAAGTGGGTTTCCAAACCGGTATTTCAATTATTTTGTCTATGGAGCCATCGGGCATAATGCGCACCACACGACGACCTTCCCATTCAGCATTCCAAACACCCCCCTCGGCATCAACACATGACCCATCTGGTAATCCAGGCTCGGCTTCAAAAGATGCTAAGAGAGCTTCATTGCTTAAAATTTGATCACCAATTTCATAATCAAATGAAATAATT
>CAKMZG010000160.1:1066-1768 GCA_929200335.1 uncultured Alphaproteobacteria bacterium
AATACATTTTGGATCCATCAGGTGAGAAACAAATGGAATTTGCACATGAAACATCATTGCGAAGTTCATCAATTGTCAAATCATGATTAATACGGATGACTGAAGAATTTGCATTGCCCGATTTTTCATTCATGCCGCCAACAATAAAGCGGCCCTGCCTATCGGTTTTACCATCATTAGTTCGTGTCTCAGGGTTATTTTCCTCGAATTTACAAACAATAGTTTCCATTTTTTTTTCAATATTATATAATGAAATGCGATCTTCAAATGCAATAATTAACCCGCCTTGATTACGCGGCGCAAAACAACAAACTCTTTCGCTAAAACTTATACTGTTATGAATTCCAGTTTGTGGATTTAATACCCAAATAGCTTTACCCTCTATATCAACCCACCATAACGTATTGTCAGAGGCATTCCATAGAATGCCCTCTCCATGTTGGTTTTTACAATCTAGTACAAGCTCGGCTTTCATAAAAAATCTCACAATCTAAATTAATTGACATCTGAGATATCAGATTGCATAAAACGCTATCAGATAATATTTTATGATGCAAGCGGTTTAAAAAATAAATTTAAAAATAGCTTGCAGTATTAATTTAAAATTGATATCTGATATGTTAGATATGCTAAACATGTAGCAGGAGGGCTAAATGATATCACAAAATTCTACGAGAAAAAATACTACCGATAGCTTACCTT
>CAKMZG010000160.1:1778-4614 GCA_929200335.1 uncultured Alphaproteobacteria bacterium
TTTTAAAGAATGTAAATTTTGAATTGGCTGAAGGTGAAATCCACGCTTTAATTGGTGAAAATGGCGCAGGTAAATCTACTTGCCTTGGCTTATTAAATGGTGTGCATAAACCAACGTTGGGCGAAATTTATATTAATGGTGAGCGCGTTATTATTGATAGCACAGGACATGCTCAATCTTTAGGTATCAGCTGTGTTTTTCAAGAGCTGAGCCTTGCATCCAAACTCTCGGTTGCAGAAAATATTTATGCTGGCAGAGCTCCAACCCGATTTGGAATCGTGAATTGGAAAGAACTCAATAAAAAAGCTCAAAATCTTTTGAATGAATTCGGCCTTGATATAGATGTTAGTCAATCTGTGGATAGCTTACCTATAAGCACAAGGCAGATTATAGAAATTGCAAAAGCCATTTCTTTAGATTCTAAAATTTTACTTTTAGATGAACCCACCTCAGCATTAACCCCTGATGAAGTTCAGGCATTGTTTAAAGTACTTAAAAAATTAGCAGCAAGTGGCATAGGCATTGTTTATGTTTCTCACCATATGTCTGAGATTTTTGAAATTTCTGATAAAATTTCTGTTCTTCGAGATGGAACAAAAATTGCAACTTATGACACAAATAAAATAACAAAGAACCAAGTCATAAGCGATATGATTGGCAGTGACATTTCACACAATATACAAATTAAGAATCCTAAAATTGGCGATACTATTTTTGAACTTAAAAATTATTCACAAGATGGCATTTTTGAAGATATTCATTTTGAACTCAAAAGAGGTGAAATTTTAGGACTTGCAGGTTTATTGGGTTCAAAACGTAGTGAAATAGTTCGATCATCTATTGGTCTGATAAATGGTGCCATTGGTGAAACCTATATAGATGGTAAAGTAATTAAAATTACATCCCTACGCCACGCCATAAAATTGGGCATTGGGTTTGTTCCTGAAGAACGCAAAACCGAAGGTCTTTTTCTAGATTTTTCTGTAGGTGATAATCTTTCCGTTGCCAGCCTAGAGCAACATAGCAATATGGGCATCGTGCAAAAAAAATCGATCCACTCTGCAACTGAAAAAGCCATAGAAGAGTTTAGTGTAAAAACCCAAGGCACAGATGTGGCCATTGGTCAGCTATCTGGTGGCAATCAACAAAAAATCATGTTGGCAAAATGGCTAGAGCGTCGCCCTAAAATATTAATCATAGAGGAGCCAACTAAAGGCGTTGATATCGGTGCTAAATTCCAGATTCACGAAGTTTTGCGCCAATATGCATCTGAGGGCATGGCTATTATAATTATTTCATCAGATTTGCCAGAAATCATTTCTCTTTCAACAAATATAATAGCAATTCATGAAGGGAAAATTACCGGAAAACTATCGGCTAATGAAACCACTGAGGACAATTTAATGCAATTGATGGCAGGTACAATGAACACAAGTTCTACTGCATCAGCAAGCACACAAGTTTAGGATACTAAAATGCCAAATTCACAATCTGACCTAACGTCATTAAAAAATAAAAGCAAATTACAACGAATTTTGTCAGCCTTTGTCGATGTACGAGAACTTATGCTAATCGTCTTAATTGCACTCATCATCATTGTTATGGCAATACAAAACCCTTACTTCTTTTCCATATCAAATTTCCGCGCCGTGGCTGTCGGTATGGCACCAACTGCTGTCATTGTAATTGGCATGGCAATACTACTAGCATCGGGCGGTTTTGATTTATCTGTTGGCTCCGTAATGGCACTAAGTTCAACAGTAGTCGCTATGCTACTACTAGATGGATTTTCAATACCAACCGCTGTGATTTTCGGCTTATTTATTGGCGCTGCCGTTGGCTTGGTAAATGGCTTGCTGGTCACAGGGTTAGGCATAAATCCACTTATTGCCACCCTTGGTACACTTTCCATAACGCGCGGCATTGCTTTGGTTTTAACCGAGGGATTTTCTTTATCAAGCCTGCCCAGTGCTTTTGGCTGGATAGGCAAAGCAAGCTTCTTTAATTTTCCAGTGATTGTACTTCTTGTATTAGCGCTAGTCATAGTCTTCGACCTTGCAGTTAGACATACGCGGTTTTTTAGGCAAATTTATTTCATTGGTGCGAATGAAAAAGCCGCAATGCTATCAGGCATTGATGTAAAAAAAATCACCATTCTTGCCTATGTCTTAACCGGAACTTTAGCATCACTTGCAGGCATATTATTAGCATCTCGTTTAATGAGCGGAACACCTACCGCTGGCAATGGAATTGAACTGCAAGTTCTTGCCGCTGCCGTTATCGGTGGGGCCTCACTACGAGGAGGAGAAGGTACCATCTTAGGTGCATTTCTAGGCGTCGTATTTGTCGCATTAATTAATAATTCAATGACCATGCTTGCCGTATCTATTTATTGGCAAATGATCATCATTGGAGCGGTCTTGGTTGTGGCCGTTGCATTAGACATGTTGCTACGTAGTGACAGTCGCTTAAAGACCACCAAAAATTAAATTTAATCTAGGGAGACTATTATGACTAAAACTAACATTAACAGACGTAAAATACTTAGCGCTGGCGCTGGTCTAGGACTGACATCAACTTTAGGATTGCCTGCTTTATCTGATGAAGCAATGGCAGCAGCTGAAGGCAAAGAATATGTATTTCTATCCATCGTAACACAGGTGCCATTTTGGGTTGATTATCGCAATGCCATGAAAGACCTTGAAAAATTAATGGGCATTAAAACAACCTTCACAGGGCCTCTTGATTTTGATACAGCAGCTCAAGCACGTCAATTGGACGAGTTAATTGCTCGCCGCCCTGCTGGCATCTTAATTTTTCCGGGTGATCCAGCAAC
>CAKMZG010000160.1:4624-5656 GCA_929200335.1 uncultured Alphaproteobacteria bacterium
CTTTAGCACCAGGCGTTGAACGCGCTGTTGAGGCAGGCATTCCAATTACAACTTGTATTGGCGATATTCCAAATAGCCCACGTTCAAGTTTTTTAGGCATTAACGGCGTACAAGCAGGACGCATCGGTGGTGAAATGCTAGCTGAAGCTATTGGCGGAAAGGGTAAAGTTTTATTAGGCACATTCCCAGCACCTTCTACGCTAGAGCGCGTTGAGGGCTATAAACAAATTTTTGCTGAGAAGTATCCTGAAATTGAAGTTGTAGATGTAATCAATGATAAAGCAGATCCTTCCTATGCACCAACTGCTTATTTGCAAGCAATTCAAGCTAACCCAGATATTGTTGGTATTGGCGGCACTGATGGCGATAGCGGCAAAGGCGCTGCCATTGCTGTAACTGAAGCTGGCCGTGTGGGTGATATTAAAATTGTGGCAATGGATCGTAATGATGACATGCTTCCATATATTGAAGATGGAACAATTTATGGCGCTGTTGCACAAAAATCATATTTGGAAATTTTCCTTGCATTCCATATGATGCACTGGCAAAATACGGATGCACTAAAAGTTCTTCCAGATTGGAAAGCTGCAGGTATTAATCCTCTACCAGAAAAAGTAGAAACCGGTGTAATGCAAATTACAAAAGCAAATGTAGCACAATTTAAACACTAAAAATGACCATTTAGAAGCTTGCCATTTTATTCTCCTCCTCTGGCAAGCTTCTTTAAAAAGGATACAGAATGCGCGTATTAATTACTGGTGCTGGCGGACATTTAGGACGTAAATTATTTAATCATCTTGAAACACTAGATGATATTAACGTCATTGGTATTGATCTTAATTCTGTTGATCATTCCCAAATCTATAAGGCTAATTTATTAGATATCGCATCATGGAAAACACATCTTGATAAGGTAGATGTAATCGTTCATTTTGCAGGTGATAGAGAACCAACTGCAACTTGGCAATCTGCTGTTCAAAATAATATGGGAATTACAACTTCGCTTTATCATGAGGCAACACAGGCTGGTGT
>CAKMZG010000161.1:0-1967 GCA_929200335.1 uncultured Alphaproteobacteria bacterium
CAATAGTAAGTCCTATCTCATCAACAGGGGATGGTCTTAAGACAACTACTTTTAATGTATTAGATCAATTTTCTGATGTTGATGGCATAGCTGATCCAACCAGTGTGAAGATTGTTAATCCACCAGCGGGTTCTACCCTATCTGCTGATGGCAAGACACTAACTGTACCAGGTGAAGGCATTTGGAGTGTCGATCCTAACTCCGGTCTATTAAGTTTCACACCCACTAGTGGGTTCTCTGGAAATGTAACCCCTATTAGCGTTGTGATAGCAGATCAAGAGGGGTTATATTCTGCTCCAGCTAAAATGGGTCTAAAAATATTCCCTGTGTCAAATTTCATAGCTGCTGATATAATTGATCCTATCAAGACTGATATTGGTGAGATTGATATTATGGGTGAAAAGCAGCTTTATGTTATTGTTGCGGTGAATGGTATTGATGGTTTGGGTGGTTTGGATGAAAATGCTACTTTTGATAAAGATATTGTTATTAACAACGTCGTAAATAATATCGCATCTTTAGGCAATATTACTCAATATAGTGATTATGATCCGACTAGGTTTGGTGATTATCTTGGGTCTTCTAATTATGGTGATGCGTCTGCCTATGGCACCAGCATGATTGATGCTCTATCCGTGTTTATAGTTGGTTTTGATGACAACCAAGAACCTCTGGAAGCTCGTTTGGTAGTTGAATCATCGCTTCAAAAAAACAGTTCAAAGTTTTTCTTCCATGTGAGAGGTGAAGAAAACCAATATTTGAAAATAGAGAGCTATAAACTGACCCTTGCAAATGGTGAAGTTTTACCAGATTGGGCCTATATGGCGGATAATGGCGTGTTTGTTATTAATGGTCATGTTGATGTAAATGACATGGATTTGATGATTGAACTTACCTTGGAAGATGGTCAAGTAATCACTCAAGAGATTAATTTAAATGTCAAAAGTGGTGATGTGGCTGCTTTAGTTAAAGAAAAAACCGCTGAATTACTAAGTGATAATCTAAGCCGATTTCTTAATGAAAGTAAGATTGAAGAAAATGATTTGGAATCTGCCTTAAGGTTTGCACCATAAATTTCGATTATGCCATGATATGAAATAAAAATGCGCGCTCTTGTTAAGGGTGCGCATTTATGAATTTATAGATAAGTGATATGCTTTAATGCAAAATGGCAGCGTTTTCTTCTATTAAGCGTGCATAAGAAGATTGAGCATTTAGATTGGCTGGGTAAATATCCAATACTGCCTTCCATGCCTGTTCTGCACGTTCAGGGTAGCCAATGGTTTCCAAAATAATAGCAAAACCAGAAAGCGCACCAAAGTGTCTGGGCTCAAGAGCTAATGTGCGTTCAATATCCTTGATGGATAAAGCATATTTACCTTGTTCATAATAGATAGTGGCTCTTTTATTCCAGCCTTCAGCATAATTTGGATCAAGCACTGTGATTTGATCAAGTAAATCAAGAGCGGTGCCAAATTGTTTGTTCTTACGATGAGCAATATCAGACCAAGTCATTAAAAGCTCAATGGTTTTATTTTCTGATTGCTGAAAGCGGCCTATAATGCTTTTGGCAATAATCGCGGCACTACTAGAGTTTGCTTCTTGTTTAAGGCGCGCAAAGAGATCATCAAGACTTTCAGCAGATCTATTAGCTAGGCTAGATTTGTGGTTTCTTTGTTTGTCAATACCTTCACTAAAACAAGGGCTTGCAGCTAAACTGCTAATAAGCGTGATGCTTAAAGCTGTGGTTGTTAATAAAATAGTTTTTTTAAATGACTTCATATCTTTATAAAAAATCCAGTAGATCCACTAAAGTTGAATTGTTCAATAGCTCTATACTACCCTAAAAGGTGGTGAAAATATAGGCTGATTTATGGTTGCCATAATTCATTCGCATTTCAGAATTATTAGAATTTTAATATTTTTCCGATATTTATAGGAAAAAATTGTAATAGGGGCAAAAAATG
>CAKMZG010000161.1:1977-3577 GCA_929200335.1 uncultured Alphaproteobacteria bacterium
CAACCCAAGATGCCTACACTGGGCAAACTCAAACCAGTAAAGCTGTTATTGGCGCTGGCCTTGGTGCTGCTGTAGGTGCCGTTGGGGGATTGCTTATTGGTAAGGGTAAATCTTCGAAAGAAAAACGTAAATCTGCACTTATTGGCGCTGGTATTGGTGCCTTAACAGGCGGTGGTATTGGCCTTTATATGGATAATCAGGAACGTAAATTACGTGAGCGCCTACGTGCTTCTGGTGTGAGTGTGACCCGTAACGGTAATAACATTATCTTGAATATGCCAAGCAATATCACATTTGATACGAATCAAGCGAATGTGAAGCCACAATTCCATAATGTGTTGGATTCTGTTGCTATAGTATTTAAAGAGTTCAATCGCACATTGATTAACGTTTATGGTCATACAGATAGCACAGGCTCAGATGCTCATAACCAACAATTGTCAGAGCGCCGTGCGGTATCTGTTGCGCAATATTTGATCAACCGTGGCACTGATCGCCGTCGTTATTGGGTTGTTGGTGAAGGTGAAAACCGTCCAATTGCAAGTAATGAAACTGTTGCTGGGCGTGAACAAAACCGTCGCGTAGAAATTGAGATTGCACCTCTACAACAATAATCTACACAGCATTTGAATTAATAAAACCCCGTCAATAGTGGCGGGGTTTTTATTTGCACATTATTAAGTCTAATCTGCAGCGATGGCCTCTATCTCAAACATAAGAGATGGTAAAGCTAAGCGCGTAACCCCAAGCAAACTCATGGGCGGCTTATTACCCGTTGTGCCAATATTCATGCCTAAAATATCAAAGTGTTTCATGGCCTCATCTACATCGGTTGTGTAAACCGTAAGTTTGATAATATTGCTGAGATCCATATTGGCGCTTTCTAATGTGGTTCTTAAATTATTCACGGCTAATGTTATTTGCTGCCGCATGTTATCAGGGTGCTGCGGCTTGCCAGCCTCATCAACCGAAGTTTGGCCTGCGCAAATAACTTGACGGTTTGTTCCTTCTATAATTTCAGCTTGATTATAACCAAATTGTAATGACCATTCCCATGGGTTAACGGCGGTTCGTTTCATCTTTATAACTCCTCTTATTGTTGAGGCTTTATACTAGAATATCCTAGCTGACAGCATGGTGTCAGGATGGTTAGGTTTTCTTAATTGATATAGGTTATATATTGATGGAAAATCAATTTATGCTAAAAATAGGCTGATTAATTGAGGAGATTAAAATGAATTTTATTCTTGCAAATTGGATGGGGATTGTTGGTGCAGCTGTTGCCTCTATGGTAATAGGAGCCCTTTGGTATGGCATCTTGGCTAATGCGTGGATTAAAGCTAATGACTTTGATCAAGCAACCGTGGATAAAATTCAAAGCAAAGGCGGCGGCAGTTCATATGCTGTTGCTATAGTATGCCATTTGATAATGGCACTGCTTTTGACCTTCTTTATTGTGCATTTTAAACCTGTGCAATATGGCAATGCACTTATTGTGGGTTTTACAATATGGTTTGGCTTTATCTTAACCAGCATGTCGGTTAATCACCGTTTTCAAATGAAACCATGGGCATTAACTGCAATAGATAGTGGCCATTAT
>CAKMZG010000161.1:3587-4317 GCA_929200335.1 uncultured Alphaproteobacteria bacterium
GCACAATGTTTAATCATTGCTTTTTTTGCAAAATAATAAACTTATTTTTGCTTGCCGTTGTTCCCCAAAGGACAGCGGCTTAACAGTGCTTGCCCATTGCAAAGGGCATTTATATTTATTAAAGATGAGGCAGTGGAGAAAAATTCAAAAATATGTAGGAGTATTATCCAGATGTCAGAACACGTCTATCCGGTGCCAGCTGAGCTTGCAAAAGCGGCTCATGTTGATAATGAAAAATATCTTGAGATGTATGAGCATAGCGTCAAAGATCCTGAAGGGTTTTGGGCAGAGCATGGCAAGCGTCTGACTTGGATGAAGCCTTATAGCAAAGTTAAAAATACCTCTTATGAATATCCTGATGTATCCATTAAATGGTTTGAGGATGGCACATTAAACGTATCTGCAAACTGTATTGACCGCCATTTAGAAACTAGAGGCGATCAAGTCGCTATCATTTGGGAAGGTGATGACCCAAGTGATGATAAGAAAATTACCTATAAAGAATTGCACCGCGAAGTTTGCCGTCTTTCAAATGTGATGAAAGAAAATGGTGTGAAAAAAGGCGACCGTGTGACCCTTTATATGCCAATGGTGGTTGAGGCTGCTTATGCTATGTTGGCTTGTGCACGTATCGGCGCTGTGCACTCAATCGTATTTGGTGGCTTTTCACCTGATGCGCTTGCTGGCCGTATTGAAGATTGTGAATCCTCATTTGTTATTACCGCTGATG
>CAKMZG010000161.1:4327-5642 GCA_929200335.1 uncultured Alphaproteobacteria bacterium
GCGTGGCGGTAAAGCTATTCCGTTAAAAGCTAATGTTGATGCTGCAATTGAAATTGCGGCACAAAATAATGCTAATGTTGAAAAAGTAATCGTTGTTAAACGCACAGGCGGCGATATCAATTGGGTTGATGGCCGTGATGTATGGTATCATGAGGCTGTTGAAACCGTATCTGATAATTGTCCACCAGAAGAGATGAATGCAGAAGATCCGTTATTCATCCTTTATACATCGGGTTCAACGGGCAAACCAAAGGGTGTGTTGCATACAACAGGCGGATATTTGGTTTGGGCATCTTTTACCCATCAATATGTTTTTGATTATCACGATGGTGATGTTTATTGGTGTACGGCTGATGTGGGCTGGGTTACAGGTCACTCTTACATTGTTTATGGCCCACTGGCTAACGGTGCTCAAACTTTGATGTTTGAAGGGGTGCCTAATTATCCAACTATGTCTCGTTTTTGGGATGTTTGCGATAAACACAATGTTAATATTTTCTACACTGCACCAACGGCCATTCGTGCTCTTATGCAGGCAGGCGATGAACCCGTTAAATCAACTTCACGCAAAAGCATTCGTTTGCTAGGTTCTGTGGGTGAGCCAATTAATCCAGAGGCTTGGGAATGGTATTATAATGTTGTGGGAGAAAAGCGTTGCCCAATCGTTGATACATGGTGGCAAACGGAAACTGGTGGCATTATGATTTCACCATTGCCTGGTGCAACCGCGTTAAAACCTGGTTCGGCAACGCGCCCACTTCCAGGTGTTCAGCCTCAATTGGTGGATAATGATGGCAATCCGCTTGAGGGCGCTATTGAGGGTAACCTTTGCATTACGGATTCATGGCCTGGTCAAATGCGTACGGTTTATGGCGATCATGAGCGTTTTGTGCAAACTTATTTTGCCACCTATAAGGGCAAATATTTTACAGGTGATGGCTGTCGTCGTGATGAAGATGGCTATTATTGGATTACAGGACGCGTGGATGACGTGATTAATATTTCAGGCCATCGCATGGGAACCGCAGAGGTTGAATCAGCATTAGTTGCTCATGATAAAGTATCTGAGGCTGCAGTTGTTGGCTATCCTCATGATATTAAAGGCCAAGGCATTTATTGTTATGTTACGTTAATGACTGGTATTGAGGGCAATGATGATTTGCGTAAAGAGCTTGTGCAACAAGTGCGTAGCGAGATTGGTCCTGTGGCATCGCCTGATAAAATTCAATTTGCGCCGAGTTTACCAAAAACCCGTTCGGGTAAAATCATGCGCCGTATTTTGCGTAAAATTGCTGAGGATGATTTCTCAAATCTG
>CAKMZG010000162.1 GCA_929200335.1 uncultured Alphaproteobacteria bacterium
AAGTCGGAGTGTGGCGCAGCCTGGTAGCGCGCTCGCCTGGGGGGCGAGAGGTCGCAGGTTCAAATCCTGCTGTTCCGACCATTTTTTCTTTTTAAATTAACCTATTGGTTACCATACTTAATGCATGATCTGCCCTATGAAACCTTTGGCAGATTAAATGCATATAGACAGCAATAATTTTAAAAAATACTACGAACCCGTAAATACTGCGAACTCAGGGCGCGGTTATGTCAAATTATGGGTGGTTAGGAGCTGCTTATTATTGGGCGTTATAGTCTTTATCATTGGCTTTTTGGTATCTCCTAAATTTTATCAATCTCAAGCTAAATTATTGTTTGATAATCATGAGTATGCCAAGAGCCAGAAAAATATTTTGCAATCTGAAATTTTGATGGAACAATTAGCACTAAGGCTTCTTGAAAAAGCAGGAGCAGTAAGTAAACTTGAAAAGAGCCCTCTGCCATTTTTAAATGCCTCTTGGTTTTTGAAGAGTATTGAGAGCTCAAGTATCCCTCAAAAGCAAAGGTTGATAAATGCGCTTAATAGTGGTTTTCAAATTGAAGTGACGCCTCAAAGTAGCATTGCTAATATCAGCTTTATCTCGCAAGATGCAGCCTTAAGTGCTGAATTGGCTAATCTCATGGTCGATCAATATTTGAATCTAGTAAAAACTACACCCTTAATTAAGGTTCGGCGTTTGCAAAGTGCAAGTTTAAATGAAATGAACGCCTATCATCCTTATCTCATGGTACAGATCATATTGTGTCTTATTGTTATTATGGGGGGATTATATTTTAATCTGCGCCCCAAAATAAAACGCTCGAGATTGATAAAAGAGGGACACAAATCTGCGGCAATCATAATGCCCAAAATTAGTCACATGCCGTTAAATTTGATGAGAGAAGGGCTTTAGCGCGAATAGTTATCGTTTAGGAGAAACTATCTAAACGCTACATGCGCTAGTTTTACTGTTGGTCTTGTTGTTTTTTGCTGCCAGCCATCCATTTGATGACCAACATTGCAGGAACAATCCATAAAATCCCCATAAGAAAGAAAAACAGCAGATGTATCCATGGGCTAGAATCGCCTAAACGTGCAACGGCAATGGTTGTGGTTAAGAGTGCATAAAGTATGGCAAGTGCCACTAATATGACTGCGCCGATAAGTTTTTTCATCCGAATTGACATAATCGTTTCCAAATGTGGGTTTTATTTCAATAATGAGTTGCGATGCCGCATGAACTTTTTTATTGATATCTCGTATATAGATTGGAAGTAAAGTATAATCCTCATTTTGCCCACCCTAATTTGGAGTTTTAAATGGCATTCCTTGAAACACATGACACGAATAAGAATTTTAATGAGATAGAGCGTAACCGTGCGCAGGTTCGTTTTTGGCTCTATGGCGTTTGTTTACTTGTCATTTTAATGGTTGTTGTTGGTGGCGCAACACGGTTAACCGATAGTGGTCTGTCCATCACGGAGTGGAAGCCCATTCATGGCGCGATTCCGCCCTTAAATACGGCTGAATGGCTAGAGGAATTTGAAAAATATAAGCAGATACCAGAATATAAGGAAATCAATGAAGGTATGAGCCTTGATGAATTTAAAGCGATTTTTTGGTGGGAGTGGGCGCATCGTCTTTTAGGGCGATTCATAGGTTTCTTTTTCTTTATACCACTTGTTTTTTTCTGGTTGAGAGGTAAGCTTGAAAATCATTTGAAAATGCCGCTCATAGGGCTTTTGGGGCTTGGTGGGCTGCAAGGCTTCATCGGCTGGTGGATGGTGTCATCAGGGCTGGTGCATCGCGTGGATGTTAGTCAATATCGCTTGGCTGTACATTTGGTACTTGCCTGTATAATTTTTGCCATTGCCTTATGGATAGCGCGTGGGTTAGCGCCTCATAGTGAGCGTTGCGAGAGGTCATTTTTGCGTTGGCAGGCAGGGTTAGTTTGCTTTTTGATCTTATTTCAAATTTATTTAGGTGCTTTGGTGGCAGGCTTAGATGCTGGACTTGCTTTTAACGATTGGCCGCTTATGGATGATGCTATTGTGCCAGATCGATTATTCACCCTCGAGCCATGGTGGAAGAATCTGTTTGAAAACCCAAAGACGGTGCAATTTATTCACCGCTGTAATGCTTATCTCTTATTCGTAGTTATCATCTTGCATGGTTTTTCTACCATCTCTGCTATGCCAAAATCGGTACATGCAAAACGCGCACTCTTGATGATGTGGTTGGCCGTGTTTCAAGTGATTGTTGGGGTTATAACGCTGGTTCTACAAGTGCCACTATATTGGGCGCTGATGCATCAATTTCTTGCTATGATTTTGTTTGGCTTTGCCCTTGCCCATTGGCGCGGAATGCTGGGTTCTTATGAGCGTGATTATAAAATGGTGTTTGGCAGACAGGTGTAGTCTGCATCAGGCTATGCCTATAAAGCAAAATAAGTGCGTTGATCATTAAGAGCGGCGTATTTGACCTGTGACTGGATTCGGACAGCCAATAGGCACAATAATGTCTTTTTCTCTACCCTCAGCAATTGCTTTATCATTTGCTGGTTTATAAAGGCTGCATTCTAATTCTATAGCTTTTTTCTTCATTCGAACTAATTTTTTCTGGTCTTCAGTTAGTTCTTTTTTACCAGAACTTGTGCAAGCTGTTATAGAAAAACCGCAAATAAATAAAATCAATAGTTTTTTCATATTAATACTCCTAGTCACCTAAGGAAACAACGGCAGTTGCTCAAGACCAAGCGTCTCATCCAAGCCAAAGGCGAGGTTGAAATTTTGTAGAGCTTGGCCAGCTGAACCTTTTACCAAATTATCCAGTGCTGTGATGATAATCGCGCGCCCTGGGATACGGTCTGCATTGATCGAAATTACCACATGGTTTGAGCCACGAATTTTTTGCGTACTAGCAAGTGTGCCTTCTTCTAACACATGGATGAATGGCTCATCTTTATAACGTGCCTCAAGCTCGCCTCTTATATCATCAACGGTTTTACCATCGCTCATTTTAACATGAGCGGTTACCAATTCCCCACGGCTCATTGGCACGAGATGAGGGGTGAAGTTAACGAGGATTTCTTGACCTGAGGCTTTGCCAATTTCTTGCTCAAGTTCTGCCATATGACGGTGATAGCCAACACCGTATGGAGACATGCCCTCGCCAGCCTCACAGAAGAGTGCGAGTTCTTTTAAGCCACGCCCAGCGCCAGAAACACCAGATTTTGCGTCAATAATAAGCTCTTCAACATTAATTAAACCTGCTTGGGCAAGGGGCAGTAATGCCATTAAAGTTGCTGTCGGATAGCAACCGGGACAAGCAATCAGACGAGCTAGTTTAATTTCTTCGCGATAATGTTCGGTTAAGCCATAAACAGCTTGCTTTTGAATTTCAGGTGCAGAATGTTCAAGACCATACCAATTTTGATAACCTTGAGGATCACGTAATCTGAAATCAGCTGACATGTCGATGATTTTTACATGGTCATATTTTTGAAAAATCTGTGATGTAATTTTTTGGGTTGTGCCATGGGGTAGGCCACAGAATACGGCATCAACAGATGACCAGTCAGCATCATCAATGGTAGTAAGGTCAGGCAAATCTAACATAGCAAGATGAGGGAACACTTTGCCCATAGGTTTGCCTGCATGGCTATTGGCAGTCAAAAGCGTTATTTCAATATTGGGATGGCGTGCAGCCAAGCGCACCAGATCCGAACCTGTATATCCAGACGCACCCAAAACACCAATTTTAATCTTTTTTGCCATATCTACACTCATGTCTATGATTTTTGTTGTTCTGCTTTTAGATTAGCGACGCAGAGCATGCAAGCATAATTGATATGCTGCAACAGTGGCACCTGCGATTGCTGTTATTTCTGCATGATCATAAGCGGGGGAGACTTCCACCACATCAGAACCCACAATATCGAGATCATGCAGATTATATAAAATCTCTAGCGCATGAGCGGATGTAGGCCCACCTGCAACAGGTGTGCCAGTGCCGGGGGCAAAGGCGGGGTCTAGGCAATCAATATCAAAGGTGAGATAGGTTTTAGCATCGCCCACATGATCAGTAATACGTTTGGCAAGCTCTCTCGGGTCAGTTAAAACCATCTCGTTACCATAGATGATTTTTAAGCCAAAATCTTGCGGTGCATGGGTGCGAATACCTACTTGAATGGAGCGCTCCACATCAATCAAACCTTCATTGACGGCACGGGTTACAATAGTGCCGTGGTCAATGCGCTCGCCTTTATCTTCCCAAGTGTCCTGATGAGCATCAAATTGCACAAGAGCCAATGGGCCATATTTTTTCGCATGAGCTTTTAATAGTGGATAGGTGATGTAATGATCGCCACCCAGTGTTTGTAAGTAACATCCCGCATCCAAGATTTTAGTAGCTTCATCTTCAATGGCTTTGGGGATGGTTTGCTGATTGCCGTAATCAATCAAACAATCACCATAATCGATGATGGATAAGGCTTTATGCAATTCCAAATTGAAAGGATAGACGGGATCATTATCTTGAATGCAAGAGGCTGCGCGTATAGCCTTGGGGCCAAAGCGGGTGCCAGGGCGATTTGAGACGGCAGTATCAAGGGGAATGCCCATGACAGCAACATCAACACCTTCAAGATTTTTGGTATATTTACGGCGCAAAAAACTTTGCACCCCTGCAAAGGTGGGATCTGATGCAGCTTCATTTAAATCTGCTGCTGTGATTGCATGATCAATGGTTTCATTTGCCATAATATTCTCCTATAGATGTGGGATATCACTAACATAAGGCAGTTTGATCTGCCATGTTTTATTAAAATGAAACTTTGGATTAATTTATGCAAGATAAAAAGCAATTAGAAGATGCAGTCGCTAAAAATATCATCACAAAAGAGCAGGCTGAAGCCTTGGCGCAAATGCAAGGTGATGCTTCAGCCCTGTCAGGTAGTGCAAAAAGCAGCGCAGTACTTGGCAGAGAAGGAAAATTAGAAGGTGAAGATGCTCCAGAAAACTTTCGTCTGATTGGTGGCTTTGGTGATATTTTTGTCGCCATTGGTATTTCGTTTTTTCTAATTGGACTGCGTTTTGTTTTTGCTATTTTTCTACCAGATTTTACGGGCGATGGTCGAAGCTCCATTGATGTTGTGATGATTGTCGTGGCTTTGATTCTAGCTGAATGGATAACCAGACACCGTCGCATGAAATTGCCCAGTTTAATTCTTGGGGTTGCATGGTTGTGGTACTTTGCCGATTTGATTATCGTGGCTCTATCTCATATATTTGATTTTGCCTTAGCGCCATCGTTCTTCGCACTTTTTGCAGCGGGTGAAAATTTGCAAAGCGCTAGTATCTTATTTTTTGCAGGCCTCTTTATTGGTTCTGCACTTTATTTCTTGCGTTACCGCTTGCCCTTTATGGCCGCGCCCATGGCTGCATCTACTGTAGGTATTTTGGGCGTTATTTTAGGCAGCTTGCTGATAAAACTTTTCAATTGGGATCAATTGGCGGAATTTGACGGCAATAAT
>CAKMZG010000163.1:0-4432 GCA_929200335.1 uncultured Alphaproteobacteria bacterium
GTGCTAGGCTCAACCCTATATCATGTGGTTGTCATTAATTCGCCTAGCGCACCAATCATGTTTTCGATTGCGTTGGCGGCTTTAGTCGCGAATTTGATCAGTGTTGTTTTATTAATGAAGTTTCGTGATGGCGATGCTAATGTGCGCTCTGTTTGGTTATGTAGCCGCAATGATGCAATTGGAAATGTAGCGGTTCTCATTGCCGCAGGGCTGGTGTTTTCAAGTGGAAGTAATTGGCCTGATTTGTTGGTTGCTTTTATATTGTCTGCTTTGTTTTTAAATTCGGCGAGACAGATAATTAAACAGGCAAACTTAGAAAAATTGAACGAGACAGACGCTTAGAATTGGTCGTTTTTGATACGTTATAGAGAAGTTTAGGCAAGTTAAGGTTTGCCTAAAATAGGTGATATTGGTTAAAGGTTCATCATTTCGGTTATTGCAACCATGATGATGACACTAAGAGTGACAGAGATAATAATTTCCATAAAAGTTTTACCAGTTGAGTAAATAGTAATCAATGCGACTTAAGTCGCGAGCATTAGCCCGATAGCCGCGCTTACGTGTGTCTAATATGCAGACTGTTAACGGGTTTTGAAAATGGTTAATTATTATGGGTGAAATAACTAACAGTTATGCCTTGGTAATAAAATTTAACATTTAAGAATAACTATACTTTTTCTTATAACTGATTGCGGGTTCATCGTAGGATTGGTTACATTCTTTCGTCCAGAGGGAAGTGGTGTTCAAGTGTTATAGAGTTGATCACACCGCATGCACTGCACCTGAGTCTCGGGAGCGATCTTGAGTGGAGGCGACAATCTTATTTGGCGCTATTTCAAGAGCCATTAGACAATGCTTTAATAAAAGAGGTTACGGAATGCACCTTAAAGGATTGGGTTCTTGGTAGTGATCGGTTTAAGCGGCAAATAGAGGATCAAACTAATCATCGTGTAAGCTCATTGCGGCATGGTGGAGATAGGAAGTCGGAATCATATCAGTCAAGTTTAAAATCAAGCACTCTGACTCCGTGATTTAACATTTGTTTGTGCCAATAAAGGGTATGCTGTTCTGTGGGATTAAGGGTAATGCGTGCAAATGATTTAATTGATCTAGATAATGTGTGTATGGTGATAACTGACGCTCGTAAAGAGCAAATATTCAATAGAAGTTTATGGACAAAAATATAACCCAAGTTAATTCCTTTCTATCATCAGCAAGGGTTTTGTTGAAAGTATTGGTGGTGATGTTGGTATCAAGCAGCATCGTTGAGGCTGAAAAGCCGTCTTCAACGCAGCCGTCTGCGGCTACGCTTCGGGGTTATATTAATTACGATGAACAGAGTGATATTCATGCTAGAAGAGCGTTTGGGTACCGTAATTTGTGGAGGGACGATGAAAATGTATATGTTTATCCAGCGCGCTATGTTGAGCAATATCGCGGGATGCCAGAGCGGTGGATTGATGACGGATTGACTGGCGCTTATGCGGTAGCTTGGCGGTATGAAGAAGATGACGTGTATCAATGTGGTTATGGTGGCGATGCTAAAAACTGCAAACGGGTATCCAATTGCAAGATCGAATTGTATTTTGAGGACGACAAAGCACCTAAGTGGAATTATTCTTCTTTGCGTGAGATTGACTTAGGTCGAGAGAGATCGAATCGGTTTTTAATTCCGCAGAGCAAGGAAGATAAAGCGGCTCAAAAGAAATTAATCTCACAAGTGCATGATGTGTTGGGCGAAATACGTTACCAATACACGACGAAGAACGGCAGCAAGCAGCAAAGTTTGGGGTATGTAAGTAGTTATAACCGAGAGTCGGATCTGAATATCTCCAATGCGACCCTGGACGTGAGTTGTGCGGTGGCGTTGCAGGCAGATGTTAGCCAGCCCATTAAGATTACCTTATTCGCTGATCAAGCAACGGCTCATGAAATTAATTTACCGCCGAGCTATGTTAAGCGCATTCAAGCGTATCAGCAGACTAAGCCAGTGGAAGTTAAGGCAATTGATGACGGTGAGCCATTAGTAGGAGATTATGAGACTTGGTTTACTGAACAGGGTTGGCAAGCAAGAGGCAGGCAAGGGTATTTTTTATTAGATCCTAATATCTGGTCGTATCAGGCTGGGTTTGCGCGGCGTTTTGGCATGCCACAGCGCTGGGTGGAACCGACCATGCAAGATACTCAAGCGATGGCGTTTCGGATATCAAGGGACTATACAAAGAGTTGCGGTTATGGTGGTGATGGTAAGGCCTGTACCTATTATGCAAGTAAACGGTGGGATGTTTATGTGTCGATGGATCGCCCAGTGGGCTGGAATCCACATTACCGCAGCTATAGAGGGCCTGCTCGAAGTGAGCCGGTAAGGCACCAATCTGGGCGGGTTGAACAAGAGTACGTGCGAGCAATCAAAAACGGGGTTACGCGGTTTAACTTGCGACACATCGGTGGTTTGTCTTTTATATATAAAAGACAATATTGGTTTAAACCAGATAAGATCACCAGTTCAGGATTATGGCAGAGATATTATCGTCGTAACTTATACTCTAAAACTAATGTGTCCCCAGAACTTGGTATGTTTTGTTTTACCCCAGTCTCGTTAAATTATAATCACGTTAGTAAGGATGTCAGTATTGGCGTGTCCAAAGATATGATTAATTGGACCTATGCCAAGCATAAATTATATCGAATGAAGGTGCCTGAGCCTTTTTGGGATCGAGTATATCAGTACGTAGAGCTGCACGGTAATAAGTTGGATGGGGTGTGGAACATTGTAAAGCGACAGTTGAATTTAAGTGACTGAATTTAAGTGACTAGGCATTTGGGATCATCGTATTAGAGAGTGACTAATGGCAAATATTAATACTCAAGCACAAGCCGCCGTAGATGCCTACGACGATCGTGCAGCGACAGACAATAGCGCTGCGGCGGTGACCGCCCGTGGTGGCTTTACCTTTGTTGATAAGGATAACATTGAAGGGACTTCCGTTTATATCTATGAAAATGGTGCTAATGAAGTATTAGTAGCGATTCGAGGTACTGATGGGCCTAATGATGTACCGTCGGATTGGAACTACGTATTAGACGACTACGGTGCTCATCAACGCGCGATGGTGGTTTTAGGATCTGAGATCCAAGCGCAATACGGTGCGGGTGCTGATATTTCGGTTACAGGTCATTCCTTAGGCGGAGGTGATTCGCAGCTGTTGGCACATACCTTTGGTTGGAATGGGGTTGGTTTGGATTCAGTGGCCGCTGCAGACATTGTGGCAGGCGATGATTATGCCAATCATTTACAAGAGCTTGGGATTCAAGCGCAAGGTGTGGGTGATAATTTTGTTAATGTGGTGGAAAAGGGCAGTCTTGTCAGTCATCAGCCAATATTGAGTGATGATCATTTGGGGCAAGTAGTGACAGTGAACTTGGTTCCTGATGGTCTAACTCAAACAGGCGCGGTGGCGATGCTTGTTCCAGGAGGGCAAGTTGCTGGGTTGTTGATGATTATAGATGACCAGTTTTTTGGGCTTATCAATGGTGCTGGACAACATTCAGCGGAGCACTTTTTACCCTATATCCAAGGATTGGATTGCGAAAATATTAATCAGTGTGCTGATCCATCATATGATGGTCAGCAAAGTACCGTGCAAGTTGAACAATTTACAGATAGTGCAGGCAATACTTATACTGTAAGTGATGAATTCGTTTTAGTCAGCAATGAAAACGTGTCGGTTATTCATTATGCAGATGGCAGTGTCACGACCACAACCTATGATGAAGATGGCAAGCTATCCAGTGAAACTGTTCAAACCGACCCGCAAAATTTTGATGATATAAGAGATAGTATTCTTAATGAATCGAACCCGGGTAACCAAACAGACTCTACAGAAGGCGACCATGCTTCAGATAATGAGTCAGATGAACAAGCAGCTTCTCCTCAAGATAATGGCGGTTCCACTAATGAGCCTACTCAAGGTGATGAAAATTCTGCGCCCACTGGCCCCGTACTTGATGATGATTATTTTGACACCTTGCGTGACCAATTAGATGCGATAAAAGAAGCTGCTGAAAACGTGCCTGAAAGACCCGATGCCGGGCCAGTGATCTCAGATGAAGGCATTGATGCGATCATTCAGGAGCGTCAGGAGGATATAGACCAACATGTACAGGATCATTTAGATAGAGCGGAAGCGCAATTGCAGGAGGATCTGCGCGCAGAGGCTAAAGAGGCGGCGGCAGATGGACAAGCTGCTGCTAGAGATACGCTAATGCAGCTATTGCGGGACTCTGAGCCTGAACTGGGTGATTATGAATCTCGCTTTGATCGTGATAATAGCGGAGACTTGGATGCTCGCGAGCGTCAAGCAGCGATCACGTCTTCGGGTCGGGAGGCCAGTGGAGCCATCATAGGCTTGTATAACAATATTGATTCGGG
>CAKMZG010000163.1:4442-5526 GCA_929200335.1 uncultured Alphaproteobacteria bacterium
GTTTTAAACACGGTAGTGGGGGTTAATCATGCCTTACAAGCGAATAATATTATTGATGACACGTTTTTAGGTGAATGGAATAACGAGGTAGAAGGTGCATCAGGACTAGCGAATTCTTTGCTAGGTTTGGATAGGTCCCTAGAGACGGGTAATGACGTGGGGGGACTGGCGAATCTGGTAGGTTCTTTGGATGGTTTGAATACCATTGTGGATGGAACGTTATTTGGTAGTAGTGTTGGTAAAGGGGGTATTAGCGGAATTGATTTAGGGTTTGATATTAATGGCCAGTCAGTGGATGTGGGCGGTATTTTAGGAGTAATGAATTTTGCTGCTGCACTGGATAGTGGTGACTCAACGTCGGTCATCAGTTCTGGAGCGAGTTTATATAATAGTTTTTCCAGTGCATCAAATCAGATACCAGGACTAGCTTATCTGGAAGCAGCGTTTAAATTGTCGGATGGGGATACGACTGACTTGGTTAATATTGAACAGCTTGCAGCACAGGCATTACCGGAGGTAGAGCCGATAGATTTATTGGATGATCCGCGTTATTTAGAATTGGTGGCGGAGTATGACGGTTTTATTACCGAGAATGGCACCTTTGGTGTTGAGGTGTTTGATGCGGAAAGTGCAATTGATGCTAAAGAAGAATACCAAACTGACTATGCAGACTTTTATACACGACGCCCGACGGAGGATACCGAGGGTGACGATAACACAGAAAATAATGCCATTGACATAGCGCCCGCACCTACCCGTGGGCCAGTGTTTTTTGCTGATACGCCGGGTGAGTTTGTTCGTCCGGCGAGTAATGATTCCAATTTTAATCACCAAATAAGATTAAGTGGCGAGTGGCAAATCATGGCTATGGCTGGGTGATTTGATGCAGACGAAACATTAATGCTTAAGACACATTTTTTAACAATTGTCTGTGTCCAAAAGGGGTATAGTTGTTAGTGGGATTAAGGGTTGGTGAATTAGGGTCAAAAATGGTAGTCATTAAGATAGGGCATATAGATGGTTTGATTCGTCTAAAAGCGTTTATGGTGATGACTAACGTTCGCAAAGGGCAAGTATTCAGTAT
>CAKMZG010000164.1 GCA_929200335.1 uncultured Alphaproteobacteria bacterium
GGCATCAACAGCTACAGTAAAATTTTCACCCACTAAGAGTGGATTAATTTCAATCTCTTCCAATTGTTGCATATGATCTTCTACAAATTTTTGTATGGCCAAAACACTCTCAATTATACCTTGTTTATAAAGGGGCGCTTGGCCGCGAAAGCCCTCGATAAGTTTTGATATTTTCAATTTTGATAATGCAGATACAATATCCGCTTCACTGGCTGGTAATAAGAGTGAAACTCGTTCTTTTATTAATTCTGTCCATATACCTCCAAGCGCCAAAGTTAATACAAATCCATGGGCTGGATCATGAACGACACCGATCAAAAGTTCTAATTTTGCATTGTTAATTTGTTGCTCAAGGATAAAACTATTAGCATTCATTGATTTAGTGGCCGCTTCAACATCAAAAAGAGATTTCAAATTCAACCTTATTGCACCAGCTTCAGTTTTATGTGCAAAGCCTTCGCCTTTTAAAACGACGCAATTGTTAAATTCATCAAGCGAGGTGGGTAGATCATTAAAATTTTTAAATTGCAAATGTTTTGGAAACATAATGCCATAATCTGAAAGCATTGTTTTTGCTTCAAATTCTGAAATGATTTTAGAACAACAAATAGAGCCGCGTTGCCAAATGGGTTCTAAATGATTACGCACATTAACACTACTAGTAATAGCTAGAGCGTTTAATGCATCATCAATTCCACAAAGTGGAACGATGCCCCGTTTCATTAATTTTTCAGCAATAGATTCAGGCATATTTTCAGGTAAAGAAGAGATTATTCCAACCACCGCATTGCTCATTGTTTTGGCGCGGTCTAAGGCATCCATCACAACAAGCCAATCAGTATCATTACAACGGTCGCTACGAGGAAAATCTAAAACCACTAATGTCATGGCAAGATCGGGATCAATCATTGCGCGAAAGGCGGCTTCTAATTTTTCCCCATTGCCCCAAATATAAGTATGATAGTCAAGCGGATTGGCAAGTGCTACCGAATTACCCAATGCTTGGCGCAATTCAAATTGCTGTCGCTCATTCAATTTTGGAAATTCAACTGATATTGTTAATGCACTATCCGCTACAAGACTAGCTTCCCCACCTGAACAAGACATAGAAGCAAGACGATTGGACTTTAACCATGAATGCAAATGAAAAATTTTTAACGCTTCAATCATCTCGGTTAAATTTTTTGCCTGTGCAATGTTAAGACGTTCAAACAATGCAATAGCTCCAGCCTGACTGCCAGCAATTGAGGCGGTATGGGATATGGTTGCTGATTGTGCAGTTTCTGATTGTCCAACTTTAAGGGCAATGATGGGCTTATTTAGTTTTTGTGATAAAGTTGCAAGAGCTTGTAGATCATCAAGATTATCAATGCCTTCAATGTGTAAAGCCAAAGCAGTTATACGGGGATCAGCAAGTAAAGCCATACCAATTTGTGAAATACCAATTTGCGCTTGATTACCAACGGTGCCTAAAAAAGCAATGGGTAATCCACGTTTGTGCATACTTAGATTTAAAGCAATGTTTGAGCTTTGTGTTAATATTGCAATTCCACGATCAACGGCAACGCCGCCATGATCATCTGGCCAAATTGCAGCTCCCTCTAAATAATTTATAAAGCCATAGCAATTGGGGCCAATGATTGGCATGTTTTGTGCAGCCGCCAATAATTTTTCTTGCAACAAAGCACCATCTTTTGTTTCCGATTCACTTTCTAAAAAACCTGAAGCAAAACAAATTGCTCCACCTGCATTAATAGCTTGCAAATTTTGCACAATCTCAATTGTAGCATTTCGATTTACACCAATGAAAGCAGCATCCGGTGCCTTTGGCAATTGGGCAACTGACGCAACGCAATCAACATCTGCAAGTTTAGTTCTTGTTGGATGAACAGCATAGATTTCACCACTAAAACCTAAACTTTTACAGCTTTTAATAACAGCTTCGCCCCACTTACCACCCCCTATAATGGCGATGCTTTTGGGCGATAAAAGTCTTGCCAAATCTGCTTGCTGTATTTTACCCATCAAGCCCCCAATGGTCTTAATAATGAACGGCTGATGATGTGACGTTGGATTTCTGATGTACCTTCCCAAATCCGCTCAATACGTGCATCACGCCAAATTCGCTCAAGGGGCAGTTCATCCATCAAGCCCATACCGCCATGGATTTGTATGGCTTCATCAGCAACCATTGCGAGCATTTCAGTTGCTTTTAATTTAGCCATGGCCATATCTGTATCTGTGCAAGTGCCTTGATCATATTTCCAACCCGCTTCCATAATCAATAAATTTGCAGCTTTTAATTCCAATGCCATATCTGCCAATTTAAATGAAATGCCTTGGAAACGCCCTATTTGTTGCCCAAATTGCTCTCTTGTGGCTGCATATTCTAATGCATGATTAAATGCACGCTCTGCACGACCAAGACAGGTGGCGCCCACTTGCAAACGTGTAGCCCCAAGCCATTGATTGGCCAAATCAAATCCCTTATGAAACTCACCCAGCATGTTTTCTTTTGGGATACGGCAATTGTCAAAATGCAAAGTGGCATTGGTATAACCACGATGGGAAACATTGTTGTACCCTTTTGAAATTTCATAACCCTTAGTACCCTTATCAACGAAAAAAGCGGTAATTAATTTTTTCTTTCCACGTGGGGTATCTTCCTCACCAGTTGCCATGAATGCAATGGTAAAATCTGCCACATCCGCATGGGAAATAAAATGCTTTGTACCATTTAAAACATAATCATCCCCATCAGCGATTGCTGTTGCTTTCATCCCCCTTAAATCAGAACCTGCGCCAGGTTCTGTCATTGCAAGACAATCCCATGTATCACCTCGAACACAGGGCATCAAATATTTTTCAATTTGTTCTTTTGTACCAGCGCATAATATATTGGAAGGTCTTGCAACTGCAGTCCAATGTAGGGCATAATTTGTTCGGCCTAATTCTTTTTCATAAAGCAGCCATGTTAAGGTATCTAAACCCGCACCGCCTAGCTCTTCTGGTATATTGGCGGCATATAGGCCTGCTTCAATTGCTTTTTTTTGTAGAGATTTAATCAAATCAGGGTCGACCACGCCAGTGCGTTCAATTTCTAACTCATGGGGATAAAGCTCTTTTTCCACGAATGTTCGAGTGGTGTTTTGAATTAAGCTTTGCTCTTCTGTAAGCTCAAAATTCATCTATTCCTCCCCAGTTCTATAAGCCTTAAATGGCTAAGGCATAAAATACCTCAGCATGTAAATTTTGCATTGATTAAAATCTTCCGCTATGCAAAAATTATATTTTACTATGCAGAAATAGAATAATATGACACATCGCATTGCAGTTTTACTTTTTGAAAGATTTTCTAACCATTGCCTTGCAAATGCGGTTGAACCCTTAAGAGCGGCCAATTCATTCATGGGCAAAGCCGCATATGAATGGGAATTTGTTACACTTGATGGCAAACAAATTACATCATCCAGTGGCCTTCCTGTTGCACCGTCTAAAAAGCTTTCAGATATAGATAGAATTGAGGATGTGTTCATCCTATCCAGCTACGATTATTCGCAACATGCAAATTTAAATACATCACGTGCATTGCGTGCTATATCTTCCAAAATCAATCGGTTTGTGGGTATGGATACTGGGGCTTGGCTATTGGCTGAAGCGGGATTATTGGACGGTAAATCAGCAACCATTCATTGGGATGTGCTTGATGAAATGGCAGAGCAATTTCCTGATGTTAATGTGTTAGAGGATCGCTTTATATTGGATGATGGAGTGGCTACAACTGGTGGTGTTTCAACAACTTTTGATTTTATTCTAGATATGGTTGCAAAACAATTAGGCACCATGTTGCGTTTAGAAGTTGCAGCATTTTTTCGACATGGGAATCGCTCTAGGCTATCAGATCCATTGTTGCGTCTTACAGGACAACAAAAGGTTGATGCTGCCATTGCACATATGCGTCGTAATATTGAAACGCCATTAAGCATAAATGATATTGCCTATAAAATGCAGATTCATCCTAAAGAACTTAATCTATTATTTCATCAAATCATCAATGCTCCTCCTGGACATATTTATAAACGCATTCGATTGCGTGAGGCTAAACGATTAATAGAAATGAGCAGATTATCTATCTCTGAAATTGCATTTCGAATTGGTTACCAAAATCATGCAAGCTTTACCCGTGCATTTAAACAAGAGTTTAAGGTAGAACCCAGAAGTATCCGAGATAATGCGGCTTATTTATTTTGATAATTTTATCATAATATAATTAAGCGCAATGATAGCAAACAAGCATCAATGGGTTTACTTCAAGATAATTCTACAATAGTCTGTTGTACTAGAACGCACCTCTTTAAAATAATTTCACTTTAAATAAATACGTATCAACACAAAGAGATAGCGTTAACGTTTTGAATTCATTAAAACGCGAAACACTATAGGCAGCATGTTTTTAGGGAGTTTAATGTGGCAGATTATCAAAAGCTTATCGATAAAGAATATTGGGATTTTATTCATAAAACCAATTCATGTTATCCGCCAGATACAGCCACACGTTCAATTGAACAACAAAGGACAATTTATAATGAAATGTGTAAAGCATTTCATGCTGGAAGGCCTGATGGTTTATCTGTAGAAAACATGAAAATTGAAAATGTGCCCATCAGAATTTATGGTAAGCCAA
The DNA here is from genome assembly GCA_929200335.1 of uncultured Alphaproteobacteria bacterium. Lineage (GTDB taxonomy): Bacteria > Pseudomonadota > Alphaproteobacteria > Rhizobiales > Rhizobiaceae > CAKMZG01. Next base: position 4,685 of record CAKMZG010000164.1, read on the forward strand.
GTGAGATTGTGGTTGTCTATTTTCATGGTGGTGGCTTTGTTGTAGGTGACTTAGACAGTCATGATGATGTTTGCGCTGAATTGGCACATAATTGTGAACTTCAAGTGATTTCAGTTGATTATAGATTATCGCCTGAGCATGAACATCCAGCGGCTTATCAAGATGCGCTGTCAATTGTAAATTGGGCATTAGAAAAAAACCAAGTGATTTTAGTAGGAGATAGCGCTGGAGGTAATTTAGCCGCCGCTGTATCGGGTACGCTAAGAGATAAAATTAAAGCACAAGTTTTAATTTATCCAGGGCTTGGTGGTGATCATAATAAAGGCAGTTATATGACGCATGCTAATGCTCCAATGTTAACCCGTGATGAAATATTATTTTATATGAGCATTAGAAAAGATCACTTTGATGATCCAACCGCTAAACCACTTTTAGGTCCATTTGAAAAGTTGCCGTTGACTTTAGCATTAGCAGCTGAATGCGATCCACTTCATGATGATTGTTATGAATATGTTAACAAAATAAATCAATTTGGGGGGCGCGCTATTGCTTTAACAGATAAAGGTTTAACCCATGGTCATCTACGCGCGCGGCATATATCAAAGCGTGCAGGAAATTCATTTGCAAAAATCTGTGCTAGTATCAGTGCCTTTTCGAAGGATATATGGCAATTTAACTAAACCTACCGACCGAAGGTCGGTAGGTTTGGGCTTTGAGGATTAAAGCCTGAATTCTTATCAAAGTGCCCTTTCAAGTAATTCTCAATTATTTCGTTGCTAATATTACCACTGGTTATGCAAAAATACCCCTCGCCCAAAATCTACGTCCCCAATAC
>CAKMZG010000165.1 GCA_929200335.1 uncultured Alphaproteobacteria bacterium
GTGCTATCCTATGTTGAGAAAACTCAAATTGGCGAACGTCCAGCACTTCAACGCCCTAGTCGAGAAAATCGTGGGGCGGCACTTTTTATTGATGCAGCAACGCGAGCTAATTTAGAATTAACCCGCACTCTATCAGGAGAAAAACAAGGCAGTCTTATAAAGGCCATTGATCGCACGATAACGGGTGCAGGTTCACGGCTTCTAACAGAACGCCTAATGACTCCCTTGACGGATCCCGTAAAAATTGCAGATCGTCAAGACAGTGTTGCTTGGTTTATTACACAATCGGCCCATGTTGAGGGACTGCGAGAGGTGTTTAAACGCTTTCCTGATATGCCACGCGCATTGCAACGCATTTCGCTTAATCGGGGTGGGCCTCGTGATATGGGGGCATTGCTAACGGGCATGTCAGCAGCTCTTGATGTTGTAGCAAGCTTCTCTCAAAATGAAACCTTGCCTCATGAAATTGCGGAAGCTTTAAAATATGCTGATGCATTGCCTAGAGAACTTATAGAAAAGCTAATAAATGCCTTAGATGATGAATTGCCTTTGTTAAAGCGTGATGGGGGTTTTATAAAAAAGGGCTTTAATGCGGAGTTGGATGAATTGCGCTCCTTGCGTGATGAAAGTCGCCGGGTGATTGCTAGCCTTCAAGCGCAATATAGCGAAGAAACTGAGGTTAAAAATCTCAAAATTAAACATAATAATATGCTGGGTTATTTCATTGAAGTGACAGCTAATAACGCTGGTGCTTTAACAGATGGAGATGAGGCAAAGGCACGGTATATCCACCGCCAAACTCTCGCTAATGCCATGCGTTTTACCACCACTGAACTCTCAGAGCTTGAAAGCAAAATAGCTAATGCAGCTGGTAAAGCTCTACAGATTGAGCTGCATCTCTTTGATGAATTAACCAAGAAAATTCTTTCTTTTGCTGATGAAATCAATAATGCTGCGCGCGCCATTGCGGTTTTGGATGTAGAAAGCGCATTAGCTCTGCTTGCTGAAGAGCAGGGCTATGTGCGTCCGAAAGTAGATAATTCTCTTGCTTTTGATATTAAGGCTGGTCGACATCCCGTTGTTGAAATTATGCTGCGAAAAAATGCAGAGAACCCTTTTGTGGCCAATGATTGCTCTATCGGTGCTAATGATAATCAAGGTGAGGGCAGTATTTGGCTTTTAACAGGGCCTAATATGGGTGGTAAATCTACCTTTTTACGGCAAAATGCTTTAATTGCTATCATGGCTCAAATGGGTTCATTTGTGCCTGCTGGGGCGGCTCACATTGGGGTGGTGGATAGGCTCTTCTCTCGGGTTGGAGCGGCTGATGATTTGGCGCGTGGACGCTCTACCTTCATGGTTGAGATGGTGGAAACTGCCGCTATCTTAAACCAAGCAGGTGATCGTTCACTTGTTATTTTGGATGAGATTGGACGTGGTACCGCAACCTTTGATGGTTTGTCGATTGCATGGGCGACTATTGAGAACCTCCATGAGGTGAATAAATGCCGCACATTATTTGCAACCCATTATCATGAGCTAACTGCACTATCAGAACCGCTTGCGCGGCTTACCAATGTGACTTTAAAAGTGAAGGAATGGGAAGGTGATGTGATTTTCTTACATGAGGTCATTGCTGGTGCTGCTGATCGCTCTTATGGCATTCAAGTTGCCCGCCTTGCTGGATTGCCTGATGCGGTGATTGCGCGTGCCCGTGATGTATTGGATCAATTGGAAGAGGCAGATTTGCAATCAGCTAGAACAACTTTAATTGATGATCTGCCTTTATTCTCAGCGGTGATAAATAATCCAAAACCTCAGGCTAAGGCTAGTCCAGCGCTGGAAGAATTGAACGCGCTGAACCCTGATGATCTTAGCCCCAAAGAGGCATTAGAGGTGCTTTATAAGCTTAAAAGCTTAAGCGAATAATCTGCGGTTTATTTAACAGTATAGCCGGCCTGTGCTATTACATTGGATAATTTTTTCATGGGGCGAGGGCCAATGGCTTGGATTACCTCTGCTGCTGCAATGCCACCCAATTGTGCACAAGATTCCAATGTTTCACCGTGGGTTAAGCCATATAAAAAACCTGCGGCATAGAGATCACCAGCACCGGTTGAATCAACTAGTTTAGCAATTGGAGCAGCATCAATCGATTGGGTTTTCTCACGCGATACAACAACAGAACCCTTTTCGCTACGGGTTACAGCGGAAAGTGTACAATCTTCTCGTAGTGCAGTAAGTCCTGTATCAAAATCTTCTGTTTGATATAGGGATTTTAGTTCCGCTTCATTTGCAAATACTATATCAACTTTTTTGCTTCTAATGAGATCTAAAAATTCATCACGGTAGCGATCTACACAAAATGAATCTGATAAAGACATAGCCACTTGGCGGTCATTAGCGTGGGCGATATCACTGGCTTTCAAAATGGCTTCTTTAGCCTTTGGTGGATCCCACAAGTAACCTTCAAAATAGGTCACTTGAGATTGTATAACTACCTCTTCATCAATATCCTCTGGTGCCAATTCAACGCAAGCGCCAAGATAAGTGTTCATGGTACGCTCGCCATCTGGGGTGATGAAAATCATGCAGTTTGCTGTGCGCGATCCGCCAATAAGTGGCGGGGTATCAAAATGAGTACCGACAGCTCGGATGTCGTGAGTAAAGGTTTTTCCCAAATGATCATCTGCTACTTTACCAATAAAGGCAGCACTACCACCTAGAGAATTTATTCCAGCTGCTGTATTGGCTGCAGAACCACCAGAGGTTTCAATAGTCTGTCCTATTTTATTAAATAAAAATGCGCTACGCTCTTCATCTACAAGGTTCATAGCACCTTTGGTAATGCCGTGTTCTTGTAAAAAGCTTTCATCGCCATTGGTTAAAACATCTACAATGGCATTGCCAATGGTCAATACGTCAATTTTAGGTTCAGACATGAATAAACTCCTAAGGGAAAATAACAGGGTAGCCTTTATCAGGCTTTTGTAGAAAATAAAATAGCCTTGTTATGTTTATGCTAAATTCCTATCTATAATTTATGTTAGCAAGAAGTAAGGAAATTTCGTGATTGTTATAGCTGCCCAGCGGGCATTTAACCATTTATTCAGTCAAAAATTGAGAGGCGTTGTGTTTAAGTCTCTTGGTTTAAGCATTTTGATTCTAGCAGGGTTTTGGTTCTTATTAGAAAAATTAGCTGTTACCTATTTGATGAGCAATTTCTCTACATGGCTGGGCGATGGCTTTTTCGCCTCGCTTTTTATTGGGCTATTATTGGTTATTGCGCTGGGTTTTTTATTGGCTCCCGTTACCGCCTCAATTGCCAGTATTTTCTTGGATGAGGTGGCACAGGTTGTTGAGGATAGTTATCCAAATTCTAAAATGGGGCGAGAAATTTCTGTTTTAGAATCCACTAAATTGGCAATAAAATTCGCCTTTGTAGTGCTATTTGCTAATATCGTTGGGCTATTCTTACTTTGGGTTCCAGGTATTAATCTGGTGATTTTCTTTATCATTAATGGTTTTTTGCTGGGGCGTGAATATTTTCAATTCGCCAGTATGCGCTTTCATAATGTGGGTGAAACCTCAGGGCTTATTCAAACCCATTCAACCCCACTTTTCTTTGCTGGCCTTTTGATTGCAGGTTTTATGATGATCCCATTAATCGGATTTTTAACGCCAATTTTTGCCGCTGCCATGATGGCACATCTTTATCAATTGATGGATGAAAAAGGTAAAATTGCTGTTTAAGTTTAAAAATTTTGTTCCAGTAATTTGATGGGCGCAGGTATATCGCAAAATTTTTCTTTAGATTTGCAAAGATCAGCGATGATACATTCATCACATTTTGGCTTTCTGGCAACACAAGTATAACGGCCATGTAAAATTAGCCAGTGGTGTGCGTGGTATAGATATTCTTCTGGGATAGCCTTCATTAATATGGTTTCTACATCATCGGGTGTTTTGGCAGGAGCCAGCCCCATGCGATTGCCAAGACGCAGAATATGAGTATCTACCGCTAAGGTTGCTTGCCCAAATGCCATAGATAAAACCACATTAGCAGTTTTTCGCCCAACGCCTGGCAGAGTAATAAGCTCTTCACGGGTTTGCGGCACTTCACCGCCAAAATCTTCAATCAGCTTTTTAGAAAGCGCAATGACGTTTTTCGCTTTATTGCGATAAAGTCCGATGGTTTTGATATATTCGCGAACGCGATCCTCGCCCAACCCTAACATTTTTTGTGGGGTATCTGCGACTTCAAAGAGATCTTTGGTTGCACGATTTACCCCCACATCTGTGGCTTGAGCAGAAAGTGCTACTGCAACCACAAGAGTATAGGGGTTCACATGATTTAGTTCGCCCTTAGGCTCTGGGCGCTGTTGCTTGAAACGTGAAAAGATTTCCATTAATTCATCGTGAGAATAGCGGCAACGCGGCAGGCGCTTTTTGGGTGCAGGTTTTTTGGGTGCTTTTGTCATCCTTTATCTATAAATGGATTTTTAATAAGCGCCAAGGTGGTAGAGCAAGAAACGGGTGGAAAAAGATCATTATATGGTTCATGCTCAATTAATCAGTAGGATGGATGGATGTAATGCAACAAAATTTACAAAATACAACAAGCGATATTTCTTTAAGTCAAATAGATTTCCAAACATCTTGTGAAATTTATCCAAAAATTTGTGATGTCATTCAGCTTATACATGAAAATTGGCAAGAGCAACCAAGCCTTGAAGATTTGGCGCATCAGGTTGATATGTCACCTTTCACTCTACAAAAGCAATTTTCAGAATGGGCAGGTCTCTCCCCCAAAAGTTATTTGCAAGCACTAACCCTACACTATGCTAAAGGTCTGCTGAGTGAGGGCTTGCCATTGTTAGACACTGCTTATGAATTGGGATTATCAGGTCCCAGCCGCTTGCACGATTTATTTGTGACCCATGAGGCTATGTCACCAGGTGATTACAAAAAACGCGGTGATGGATTGGTAATTTCATATGGCTATCATCCTTCACCTTTTGGACTGGCTTTGATCATGGCCACAGAGCAGGGGATTGCTGGCATGGCTTTCGCTGATATTGGTGGTGAGCGCGAGGCATTGGAAGACATGATGCGGCGTTGGCCAAAGGCACAATATGTTGAAAATAAATCCATGACTGCCCCCTATGTGGCTCGGATATTTGACCCTAAAGAATGGCGTGAGGACCGCCCACTTAGAGTGGTTTTAATAGGTAGTGATTTTGAGATTAAGGTTTGGCAAGGGCTATTGAAGATACCATTTGGTGAGGCAACCACCTATTCAGGTCTTGCGGGCGATTTAGGTAATCCAAAAGCAGCGCGCGCGGTGGGCTCTGCCGTTGGGCGCAATCCCATTTCTTTCATTGTGCCTTGTCATAGAGTATTGGGTAAGGGTGGGGCAATTACGGGCTATCATTGGGGTGTTACCCGCAAGCGCGCAATTTTGGGCTGGGAAGCCTGTGTGGCCGAAAAAGTTTAGGTGTAAA
>CAKMZG010000166.1 GCA_929200335.1 uncultured Alphaproteobacteria bacterium
ATTTTGTACGGCGCAGATGCTCGTCTAGGCGTGGCATAATTTCCACAAAATTGCAGGGCATATGGCGGTAATCCATTTGATGCACGATTATTTCATCCCATGCATCTTTGCATGCGCCGGGGGAGCCTGGAACGCAGAAAATATAATTTTTGCCGATCACACCAGCTGTTGCGCGCGATTGTATGGTGGAGGTGCCAATTTTTTGCATGCTCACATGATGAAACAGATGTGAAAAGCCATCCATGCGTTTTTCAAACATAGGTTCAAGGGCATCTGGGGTTACATCCCGTCCTGTAAATCCAGTACCGCCTGTGGTGATAATCACATCAATATCATCTTGTTCGCACCATGCTTTCACCTGAGATTGAATAGCAGAAATCTCATCTTTGACAATGGCTCGGTCGGTGAGTTTGTGGCCAGCATTTTCAATGCGAGACTGTAGGGTGTCGCCTGAGCGATCATCAGACAATTGGCGGGTATCTGATACGGTCAATACCGCAAAAGATATAGGAATGAATTGGCGTTCAGATTTTGAGTTATTTTTTATGGTATTCATGATCTCTCTCAATTAAGTTCAGGCTCTCATTATATCAACGCAGTTATTACAACCCACCAATGAGGGTGTTGCTGGCTTAATATTCTTTGAGCCGTTTCAGCTTCTGCCATGGTATTAAACAGTGCAAAACATGTTGCACCAGACCCCGACATTGCAGAGAATTGCACGTTTTTCATATTATCTAACGTTTTGAGGATTTCTTTGATCTCGGGCAATAGTTTTGTTGCTGGCGTTGTTAAATCATTACGCGATTTTTTAAGATAGGCAATGAAGCTGCTCTTATCAAAATGCACGGGCAGGGGTGGGAGAGGCGGATTTTGTTTTGTCTTAAGGGCTTCAAATACCAGGGGCGTAGCAATGGGGCAATTGGGATTAATCAAGACAACGGGCATTTTGGGAATTTCAATAGGGCTTAATTTTTCGCCAATGCCGCTGGCTCGACATGCATTTCCTAACAAGCACATGGGGCAATCAGCGCCTAAGTCTTGTGCTATAAGCAATAGGCCAGCCTCATCTTCAATATTATGAAGCTTTGCCATCGCGCGCAAGGTCGCCGCAGCATCTGCTGAGCCGCCACCAATCCCGCTGGCAAGGGGCAACATTTTATGAAGTTCTATGTCATAGGCTGCATAGGGCTTTATGTGATTTTGATAGTGGGCAATAAATGCATTAACTGCTTTAACAATTAAGTTATCTGCATCAGTTGATAGATTGGCGCCATATGCCCCCGTGATCTTAAGTGAAATTGTTTTTAATGCAGGCTCATTGTAGGGCGTGATTTTTATAGTATCACCATGATTTGCAAAGCCAATGAGCATATCTAATTCGTGGTAACCATTGTCGCGTTGACCTGTGATATGCAAGGCTAAGTTTATTTTGGCAGGTGCAAATTCATGCACCACCATAGACCCATGATTTAGAGTGCTGTTATGATTTGTTTCACTCAACGCTTAATCCTTGAAATTATAATACAAATGAAGGCCATTGTTGAGTTATATTTTTTTGACCTTATTTGCTTTTTTCTTATCTTCTTTTTGTTCTTTTTCTACCGTATCTTCGACTGCATCAAGACCGTTTTTAATTTTCAGCTCAATTTGAGTTTTCAATTTATCATCAGGTTTCAAAACTAAAGCTCGGTTCCATTGAAACCCTGCTTCTGTTTTACGATTAACATGCCAATATGCATCGCCCAGATGATCGTTAATTGTTGGATCAGCAGGCTCAAGTTCTAAAGCTTTTTCTAGATAGAAAACAGCCTTGCCATAGATGCCAAGCTTGTAATAAGCCCAGCCGAGACTATCAATAATATAGCCGCTATTGGGTCTTTGGTTGGCGGCCTTCTTGATCATATCAAGGCCTTTATCAAGGTGTATACCCATGTCGATCCAAGTGTAGCCAAGATAGTTCAACACATCTGGATGATCAGGATATAGCTGTAAGGCAATTTGGAAGTTTTTTTCTGCTTTTTCCCAATTTTTAATGCGCTCATTCGCAATGCCTCTGCGATAATAGAGATTCCAATGAAAAGGAGTGCGTTTTGGCAATTGTCGCACAGCTTCATCGTAGAGCTTCGCTGCTTTCTCAAAGTTCTCATTTCTTGCTAAAGTGCCACCATAAGCCATATAGGCAATGAGGTCTTTAGGGTCATCTTTGATGAGTTTATTAAATAATTCTTCTGCTTTATCCAATTGTTTCAATTGATCATAGTTTAGGGCAATTTCTAACTGGGCAATTCTATAGAAATCGGCATTTTCAGCAACTTGCTCATAATATTTACTAGCCTGTTCTGTAGCGCCTTCGCGGTCATAATGTCCTGCAAGTTCCATAAGAATTTCTGCATTTTTAGGAGCTAGTGCTTGTGCCATTTGCATATAGATTTGCGCAATGTCTTTATTGTCATCGCGGTCAATGGCAGTGCCGACATTTAAGAGTAAAAGTGCAGCCCCTTCTTGCGGTGTTTTAACGGAAGAGGATGTTTTTTTCTTAGCTAAAACATTCTTACGCAGAGCAACCATAGGTGCAAATGCACCATAGCGGCCTAGGCCAGCCTCAACGGTTACAAGTGCATCTTCCCAAGCTTCTTGGCTCGCGTAGGCTGTAGCTAGAGCTAAGATGGCAGAGGAATAGGCTTGATTGGCAATTTCAGCACCATTCACATTGTCAACGGCTTGTTTAAATGAAGCAATGGCTTCATTGGGTTTGCCTTGGATATTAAGGATGTGGCCGCTATGAAGTTGTACAAATGGCTCGTACCATTTGGGGCCTTTAAGCTCATTCAATATTTTTAGAGCTTCGTCATAGTTTTTTTGTCCAACTAATGACCAGGCAATTAATGTACTGCCCATAAGGCGATCAAGGTGACCTTGATCTAATGATGGTTGCAATCGTTTGATAGCGCTGTCATAAGAGCGCGCTTTAATGGCATCAATGGCTAATGCAAATTCTGAAACAAAAGGGCGATCTTGCTTGATATGCTCTATTAATAAATTGAAATCTTTTTTTTCTATTGTTCCCAACTCTTCGAGAGCTTTTTCCTCATCGTTATTTTTTAATGCGATAATTGCAAAAACCAAAGGATTAATGAGTGGGATTTTAAATTCCCTAGCATCCATTGTTTTGATTAAATATTGATCCACTTGTTGAGGATCAAGAGAATTGAGAATTGTCAAAATTGATTTAGGATTTTTTTTAAATTTTTCATAGTTGAGTTGTTGAAGTTCATTTGCCAATTTGCGCTCAGGGTGGGCATTGATTGCTTGGGCGAGTTCAATGCCTTTTTCAAAGTGGCCATTAGCAATTTGAGCAAGAAAGAAATTGCGCATAAGATCAAATTTATTTGGGTTGAGCTTCATGGCTTGCTCAAACAACTTCAATGAGGTCTCTGCATCATAATCAATGGAAGCAATGCGCGCTGCCAAATATGAGCCATATTTAGATGCTGTGCTTGCAAAATCTTCTGGCAGCTCGTCACTGACTTCGGTTGTTTTTTCTGCAGTGCTTTCAGCTTTTGCAATTTGTGATACTCCAAAGGCAGGAACAATCATCATTGCAATTGCTAATTTTGTTAATGAACTTGATGGTTTAACAAGAGCATTGTTTTTAAAATAAGTGATTAATTCCAGAAATCTGACAGGGTACATTATTGGCCTTAAAATCGTGAGTTACAATCTAGTTTATTGCTTAAAGGCTTATTAGATTGAGCGCTTATATTTTGCCTTTATACAGAATGTAGACTATGCCTTATAAAGGCTTTTTACATTAACTGTGCATAGTTTAAAAATAAAGAATGGCTTTTTTATGAAAATTTCGCAAGAGGGAGAGGATAAAAAAACCGATAAGAATAAATAAAATATGAAGTTTAATAATTAGAATGATGAGCGAAGATTGGTAAAATATACAGCTTTTATTATTCTTATTACTGCTTTTTATTATTTTTATTTGTATAAATATTCCAAACTTCGCTCTAATGCTGGAGAGATCCTCCCAGCAAACTGAATTCTATAAAGTGGCGATTATGTCCTGCGCGCACAAAGGTTTTATTTTAGTAACTTTATCCATATTTTCAGGTGTGATGCCCATTTTACGTTGCATAGAGAATTTAGGACGGTGACTAATGGCAAAGCTACGGCGACGGCGGGGTTGTGCTGGTTTTTGTATTAGGCCTTTATGATCATTGCTTAATCGTACAAGCGCACCATCACTTTCGCGCAGATACATAGGTAAGTTTAATGCTCTGCTCCATGCATGCCAATCTGCAATAACATCATCAAGCGTAGTGCTGGAGTGCAATGGAATAGAAAGTGCTGGATTTTCATGCATTAATTCAAGAGTAACAGTAGTTGAGCCATCCTCATTTTCATATGCGCAGGCCGTAATCCCCTTAAAGGATTGGGTGGGCAATATATATTCAACTGTTTTGCCATTTTCATTGATGTTATACAGGGTTGCACCATCATGATCTAAAGTTAGTGAAAATTTAGCTTGATCCATATGCTGATGCTTAATAGCGCCATGGGTAACATTTTGCGGTAATTTAAAAGGATCAAGGCGCAATTCACGCATCGCCCATGCTGGCTTATTAAGGTGGGTATTGCTTGTAGCAGAATGGTTAATGTCTAAATTTTTAGGTGCTGGTTCTGGCATTGGAATGTTGCTGTTAGCCGGCTGACTTAAAGCGAATGCTAAGCTATCCATTTGTGTTTCAATATATACCATTGCGATTTACCTCAATCTTAAAACTTATAATATTACAAATGCTTATTTATATTTTTGTGGTTTAAGCAATTGCTTTCAGTTCAATTTCTGTTGAGGCGTTTTTAGCATTAGAGTTTACTAAAAGTTCTTAAATTTTATGGTTAGGGAAATCTAAATGAGGCAAAAGGTTATCAAAAAATTACCGCTGTAAGGTTTTGATAACCATTTAACGACTGGGAAAGATTTGGCGTAAGGATTCCGCGATTCTAAGTGTTTTGTACCTTAGAGAATTTTACCGGGATTCATAATTTGTTTAGGATCAATTGCTTGCTTGATGGTGCGCATCAAATCCAGCTCAATTTTATTTTTATATTTTTTCAGCTGATTTCTTTTAATAAGTCCTATGCCATGTTCCGCAGAGAAGGTTCCATTTAGGCTATGGACTAATTCATAAACGGCCTCATGGATATCATTGGTATGGGCTTTGAATGTGTCTTGCGTCATATGGTTGGGCTGACCAATATTGTAATGCAGGTTGCCATCGCCCATATGGCCAAAATTGACGATTTTTGCTTGGGGCAGGATTTTATAAACCGCTTCATCCGCTCGTTTAATAAAATCTGGTATGGTATCCACAGGCACGGCTATGTCATGTTTAATAGAACCGCCGTCTTTAGTCTGAGCAGGGGGGATGGTTTCACGCAGATGCCAAAAGTGGTCTTGTTGGGCTAGT
>CAKMZG010000167.1 GCA_929200335.1 uncultured Alphaproteobacteria bacterium
TGACCTTCTTGACCTTCTTGACCTTCTTGACCTTCTTGACCTTCTTGACCTTCTTTATCTTGCTGGTTTTCTTGTCCTTGTCCAGCTTCCCCTCCATCTGGTTGGGGCATTAATTCACCATTTTGATTTTGCTCAAAAGTCTCATTCATCAATTCTTGTTGATCTTGAATAATCTCAGAAAGCTTATTCATTTCTCTATTAAATTGGTCGCTTTCCTCACCCTGCTGTTGTTGCTGCTGCTGACTAGCTTGTAAATTATCCATCATATTCTGCAACTGACTCAAGAGTTCTCTTGCAGCTTGCTTAGCCCCAGATTTTGATAATTCCTCAATCTTGTTCAACATTTTTGTTAAATCTCTTTCTTCAAGAGATTGTGTATTAGGATTAGCTTTTGCAGTTTTATTATCCTGACTTTGCTTCTTCAAAGTCTCCAGAAGACCGTTCATCGCCTCGCGCAATTCTTCCATCAATTTAGCAATTTCTTCTTCTGGCGCATCGTTTTCAAGAGCCTTAGAGAGCGCCTCTTGCGCTTCTCTTAAACGTTTTTGAGCCAATGATAATTCACCATCTTCAATGGCTAAAGCTATTTCCCAAAGGAAATCTACAGTTTCGCGCAACTCTTTATCATAATCATAGAAATCATTAATTTTTGTTTTTGCAACACGCAGCGCTAAATATGTCCCCAAATTATCAATAAACTCTGGAGCAATTTCTGTTATAACCCCAAGCATTGCAGCCACATCTCGTGCTTGGTTAGCATCCAGCGCCAAACGTTTACGCTCACCAATTACAGCACGGGCAAGTGGATCTCTAAAATTTCGTTCTGGCAGAGTAAATTCATAAGGCTGCGTTATCCCTTCTTGGCCAATATCATCAGTAGCAACCAAATGCATTTTAACGGGACTTCCAGCCCAAGGATGCGTTGTCAAATCTTGATTAACTTTTGAACGTCCGCTCTTAGAACGAGATTGAGCCAACGGCAATGTAAATTCAGGCGGATCAAACAAGGGTCTCACATCAGCACGAGCTTCCCCCATCAATTCTAATTCAGCTCTAGCACCAGATACCCCATAATCATCTTGATAAGTAAAATTTAGTACCATAGCGCCATTGAAGGCAATGGTAGGTATGCCATCATATGCAATCTCTGGAGCCATATCAGGCACCACTTTAAAATGCCATTCTTTAAAATCTTGCCCCTTTAAGCGAAGGGTTATGATGGTGCTTTTCATTAAAACAATAGAAAACTCTTGGGCGGAGGGTGCTTTATTTTCATCTTGGGCATTTACTGATGCTGCCATATCTTCTTCAGCCTCATCCGCAAGGTTATCACCATCATCGTCATGCTCATTATCATGTTCATGGCCATGCCCATCATCATCATCGACAACTTCAGGCTCCAGCTGATTTTGTGCGCCTTTAGCATCGACCAATTCCAAGCCTTCAATGGAGATATTACTGCGCACAACGAGAATACTGCCTGCAGGCACCTCGATCATCTCATGGGAAGGCTTTTCATCTTGAGCGTCATCCTCTTTCCCAGCGCCGCCAAAAATATTACCCCAAAAACCTTTGCCAGATTGAGCTTGACTATTTGGCGATATTTCTGATTTACGTAAAAATATGGGCGCCACATTGGTATAGGCCGGCGGATTAACCCAAGCATCCAATCGTGCTTTCAATATTTCACGCTCTTGATGAGAACGAAAAGCATCCGATATTGGCTCAATAGGATTATTAATTGAAAAAGCAAAAGCTGTTATAAATCCCAAAATAGCAAACATACGCAGAGCATAGGGGTCAGATTGCTTGGTATTCACCGTTGGGAAGTCAATCCGCAAATTCTGCAATTTTGATAACATACGGCGGCGATGTTCACGCCATAATGCACCAGACACTCCCTCTTCTTCGCCCAATAGCATTTTATCTGCTTGCCCAAGGAGCGGTTGATTTTCCAGCTTTGAAGCTTTTTCAATACGTTCATCAATTGCTTTTTGAGCGGGTGGGGTAATGGCAAATATGCGCCAAATAAAATACAATAAGGCAATACATAGGAGCGCTAAGAATCCAATACGCAACACGTCGGGGAAATATGCCCATAAGCGCAACCAAGACAAGCTTAAGAATAAGCCCACTATCACCAATATAGGCAATATCTTAGGCCATAATTGTTCCCATAATAAAACCCAGAAGCCGAGACGGCGTACATATTTCAGGTGCCCCAACACCTTACTTATTTCACCACTAGGGCGAATATCCTTGCCTTGCCTCTCACTTTCAACGCTTTGTTGCATGATTTAAGATACTCTATAAGACTGTACTCAATCACAGTGTAGCACGAGATATGGCAAAGGCGAGGCAAATATGTATTTTTTTATAATAAAAGGTTTAAAGCCAATCTGGCACGCTATCCATCGCTATGATTTCTTCTATGGTTTGGCGCTTTCTAATCACACGAAATTGATCGCCTGATACCAGCACTTCTGGGACTAGTGGGCGGGAGTTATAGGTATTCGATTGCACTGCACCATAAGCACCAGCACTGCCAACAGCGATTAAATCGCCCGCTGTCACCTTAACGATCTCACGATTTTTAGCCAAATAGTCACCCGTTTCGCAAACTGGTCCCACTACATCTGCAATCATACGCGGGCTATGAGCAGCCGCCAATGATACAGGCTTAATCTCATGATATGCCTCATATAGCGTTGGGCGGATGAGATCATTCATGGCGGCATCAACTATCACAAAGGTTTTATTCTCAACCTCTTTAACGAAAGTAACTTCGCTTACCAAAATACCAGCATTGCCAGCGATTAAACGCCCTGGTTCAAAGAATACTTTGCAATCCAATTCGCGCACATGCTTCTTAACAACCTCCGCATAGGCAAGAGGTAGAGGTGGCGGGGCTTCATCTTCTTGATAAGGAATACCAAGGCCGCCGCCAAGGTCGATATGCTCAATGCTATGCCCCTCGCTGCGTAAGGCTAGCACCAGCTCACCAAGCCTTGCAAATGCAGCATCAAATGGTTCCAAATCAACAATTTGGCTGCCAATGTGCATATCAATGCCTGTAACTTTAATGCCTGGGAGAGCCGCAGCTTTGGCATAAATTTGCAGTGCTTTTTGCCAAGGGATACCGAATTTATTTTCAGCTTTACCTGTTGCAATTTTTGCATGAGTTTTTGCATCAACATCAGGATTGATACGAAACGATACTTTTGCTTCAAGGCCAAGGGCATTGGCGCGTTCGGACAATTGCTCCAGCTCCGGCTCAGATTCAATGTTAAAACAAAGTATATTTTGCTTTAGCGCAAAATCCATTTCCTCACGGGTTTTACCAACACCTGAAAATAAAATTTTATCTGCGGAAATACCGGCAGCCAATGCACGTTTCAACTCACCAATAGAGACAACATCAGCGCCTGCACCCAATTTACCCAAAAGCGTTAAAACAGCCTGATTAGAATTCGCCTTCATTGCATAACAAACAAGCGAAGGAATACCATCGAGAGCTTCTTTAAACACTTGATAATGGCGCGTAAAGGTTGCTGTAGAATAGCAATAAAATGGAGTGCCAACGGCTTTTGCAATATCAGGAATTGCAACATTCTCAGCATGAAGAACGCCGTCAATATATTCAAAATGATTCACTGGGATACCTATTTTTAATCAAGTAAATTTTATTTAATTAGTTTATTGCAACAGGCCATCAAGGAAAAAGCTGCGGTTTGGTTTTTCAGGTTTAGCCTCTTCTTCGGGTGTTTGCTCTTTACTGGTAGCACTGCCATCTTGTGTTGTTGTGCTTTTTGGCAATTCCAATGGTCCTTTTTTACCGCAAGCAGAAAGACCCAAAGCTGTAACAACAAAGAGAACACCACAGATTATTTTTGAGGACTTAACCAATTTCAACATGATAAGGCTTCCTATAGATTACCAAGACTTATTGCACTTAAGAAGAATTTAGAACGTTTTGTCAAATAAAAAACCCAGCCTTAATATCATCTTTAATAATATCAGGGCTGGGCAAAGGTGCGGTTACAACAGTTCTCAAATGTATAAACACTGGGACTGAGGGAAAAGGCAACCGCCTAGCAAACTCAATCTTTATAGGCAACGCAAACGCGCTGATGCTCTTAAGCGTTCCTCATTAATATGGCGCTGCTTGGTGCTTTCCAACCATGTACCAGGCTCTTGGTGCCAAGCTTTAACGCCAAGTGCCTGTACATCGTTTTGTGTAAGGCCAATGTCACGCAATGTCTCATCGCTTAAATTACTAAGCTGCTTAATGTGTTGGCGAGTGCGCCAAAAATTCTTCATCATCGTAATCAAATGAGCAGGGCGAAATTTACCAACAACCGTTGATTTAGCAACTGCGGTATTCTTTGAATTGCTGCCTGTATGCGCATATTTAAAATCATCAACTAAAGCCATTTTAAAACCCCTTTCATCTGGTTTTATTTATATTACAAAGCCTTAATCTCTAAACCACCTGAATTTTGCCAATAACTTAAAACTTATAAATTTAAACAATTTAGACATATTTTTAAGACAAAATGAAATTAACATAAATATTTTCATTTACAAAACGAATGTTTTTGATACTATACATCAAAATATTTGATGTATTAAAATAAGTTGAAATTGGATTGCTATGTTTCTTGATCTTGACCAATTACGCACATTTTTAGCCGTGGTAGATACAGGTAGTTTTACTGCTGCATCACAAATTGTGCATAAAACCCAATCCGCGGTTTCCATGCAAATGAAAAAGCTGGAAGACCAATTACAGAAAAAACTATTTACAAAAGACGGTCGCGCTCTAAAGCTCAGCTCTGATGGCGAACGCCTTGTATTTTATGCTCGCCGCGCCATATCGTTAAATTTTGAGACTTTGGCGGCATTTGACGAGAACGCCCTTGATGGTAACATTCGTCTTGGGCTTGCGGATGATTATGCAGAACGTTATGTCCAGTAATAAGCTGGATGTGATGATTGAACAAGATCAGCTTGACATTGCGGTTGTTACCAGCGATTCTGTGCGCACATCATGCGAGGTTATCCGCCGTGAACCCATGTATTGGGTGACCTCTGCCAATCATGACACTCATAATAAAACTGTATTACCTATGGCAATGGACGGTG
The DNA here is from genome assembly GCA_929200335.1 of uncultured Alphaproteobacteria bacterium. Lineage (GTDB taxonomy): Bacteria > Pseudomonadota > Alphaproteobacteria > Rhizobiales > Rhizobiaceae > CAKMZG01. Next base: position 5,146 of record CAKMZG010000167.1, read on the forward strand.
GCGATTGCAGTTGGAGAAAATTAGCATTGGATTCTTTGGAAAAAATGAACCGTGAGTATAGCGTGCGCTATGTCTCTGATTCAGCATTACCCATAGCCAGCGCCGTATTGGCAGGGCTAGCTGTCGCTATTGCACCTGAAGCCAGTATCAAACGCGGTATGAAAATCTTAAATGAGCGGGATGGCTTTATTACCCCACCCCCTGTGGACATTGGCATTATTCAAAATCAAAAAATGGAAAACTCCACCACAGGCCAAGCCTTGATTGATCACATAAAATCAAGTCTAAATAATATGCTGGATAATCATA
>CAKMZG010000168.1 GCA_929200335.1 uncultured Alphaproteobacteria bacterium
CTTATATTTGCTACCCCAGAACATCATGCACCTAAGTGAGTTCACTTAAACGCTACATGCGTTAAGGTTAAAATTTGTGCATTTCATGGCAACCTTAAACTTCATATAGGAATCGCAATTAAGAATTTCAAATTTTAACCAGCCAATAGCTTGCATAAATTAATCTGCATGGCTATCAAAGAACTGTTTTGAGAAGGATTTCACATGCCAAATAACACAAGTGCCCTTGCCACAATCATTTATAAAATCGCCACCGATGAACAATGGCAGGAAGCAGAGAAAGAAGGCAGTTTTACTGGTTCTGCCGTAGATATTGAAGATGGTTATATTCATTTCTCCACCAAACAGACAGTTATAGAAACCGCGAGAAAACACTATAAGGGACAGGATGATCTTTGGTTGATTGCAATATCCACCAAGGAAATGTCGGATAAATTACGCTTTGAGCCATCGCGCGGGGGTGAACTTTTTCCCCATCTTTATGAACCGTTAGATTTATCTCATGTGGCATGGAAAAAACCTTTGCCGCTCATTGATGGTGAACATCAATTTCCTGAAATGGATTAAGCCCTTATGTTTTTATACAAGAAACTCGTTCAAAAATTCTTATTTTGCATAGATGCAGAGCAAGCCCATCACCAAGCCATTAATTTTTTAAAATATTCGCCCATATTGCCTGTTCAAAACGTACAAGACCCGCGTTTGCATGTAAATTTAGCCGGGCTTAAACTGCCCAACCCCATAGGCATGGCGGCTGGCTTTGATAAAGATGGTGAGGTTTTTGCCCCTCTCTTCAAATTGGGCTTTGGCTCCGTTGAAGTGGGTACAACCACCCCACGCCCTCAAGCAGGAAACCCAAAGCCTCGATTATTTAGAGAGCCGCAATTTAAAGCCGTAGTAAATCGTATGGGCTTTAATAATCAAGGTCATGGGGCAATGGAGGCGCGCATTGCAGGGCGAGATAAAACAGCAGGAATTTTGGGCATAAACATTGGAGCCAATAAGGATAGTGAGGATTTTGTGGCAGATTATATCCTTGGCATTGAACGATTTTATGACATAGCTGATTACATCACTATGAATATCTCATCACCAAATACGCCAGGACTTCGCAATCTACAAGGTGCAGAAGCGCTGGAATTGCTATTAAGCAAATGCCTTGCTGTCAAAGATCAAATGGCAAAAAAAACTGGAATTGAAAAACCTGCGTTTTTGAAAATTGCCCCCGACCTTAATGAAGAAGAGTTGAGCGAAATTGCAGGTGTAATTATGGCCAGCTCACTTGATGGCGTGATTATTTCAAACACTACACTTTCAAGACAAGGTATTAAGGGCTCCAAACTTGCAGATGAGGCTGGCGGCCTATCGGGCAAACCTCTTTTTGAGCGCTCTACTATTGTTTTGGCTAAAATGCGTCAACTTTTAGGTGATGATTTCCCCATCATTGGTGTTGGTGGCATTACTGATGTGGATAGCGCTTGGCAAAAATTAGAGGCTGGCGCAAACGCCCTGCAAGTCTATTCTGGCATGGTTTTTGAAGGCCCTAACATGGCCGTTGAGCTAAACAAAGGAATTGCTAAACGATTGACTCAAGAGCAAATTTCTTCCATTAGTGCCTTAACAAATCGAAATACTGAGTTCTGGGCTTCTCGCCCGCTTTAATATGAGGATATCTTCATGAGCGTTACCATTTGGCATAATCCCAGATGCTCTAAATCTCGTCAAACGTTGGAACTCTTGCATAACCGTGGTTATGAACCAACAGTGATAAATTATCTAAAGACACCACCAACGCGTGAACAAATTGAAGCAACAATCAAGATGTTGAACATTGAGCCAAAGGCATTATTGCGCAAAACCGAAGCCATTTACCGTGAAATGGATTTGTCTAAGGTAAAAGATAATGATGCGATTATTGATGCCATGTTCCATAATCCTGTTCTCATTGAGCGTCCTATTGTAATAGCCAATGGCAAAGCTGCGATTGGTCGCCCCGCAGAAAATATTCTGTCTATTCTATAGAATTGTTTTAAGAAAAACTATCTTTGATCCGTGTGGGCATGCGAACAAATAAGAACAGTCCACGGACTAATAGAAAGGCATTAAAAGCCAACCATAAGCCATGGTTTTCCAAATAGGGCGTAGCGATCCACCAGACGGCAAGATAAACAACAAGTGATGCTATCATCATATTGCGCATATCGCTTGTCCATGTGGCACCAATAAAAATGCCATCCATTTCAAAAGCAAGTACACCTGTTAATACTGAGAGGATAGCCCAAAAAAGATATAGTCTTGCTTCGCTACGCACAGCCTCAACCGTTGTAAGAGAATCAATAAAATAGCCACCGCAAAGCGCATAAAGCCCGAATAGAGCTAAGGCTAATCCTGCCCCCCATTGCAGAGTAATTTTGATAGCCTTATCAAAGGCAGGGCGATAATTGGCTCCAATAGAACGGCCTACCAATTGCTCTGCTGCTGTTGCAAATCCATCTAAAAAATACCCCCCTATGAAGAACAAATGCAACAAGATTGCATTGGCTGCTAAGGTAGTATCGCCATATCGTGCCCCTACGCTTGTAAAAAATGCAAAGGCAAAAAGAAGAGCGAATGAACGCACCATAATATCAGCATTCACCGCGATCATTTGGCGTAATTTATCTATATTCCAGATCAAACTCATCTTGGCTGAAACTTTAAAATTCATTAATTTTGCAATCCACAACATGCCAATTAAAAAGGCAAAAGCTTCGCTGATTACTGTTGCCCAAGCAACGCCTTCTATCCCCCAGTTCATTTTTAAGCCTAAAATATAAGACAAAATGATATTCATACCATTTAAGATCGTTTGTAGTGCAAGGCCAGAACCTGCACGCCCCAACCCTAAAAGCCAGCCTAAAATAGCATAATTACCCAGCGAGAACATAGCGCTTAAGCCGCGTATTAATAGATAGATTTTAGTGGCCGCTGCAACTTCTGGACTTGGCGCCATGAAATATAGGCCAATATCCAATAACAATGGGGTAAAGAGACTGACAATCACACCAAAAAATATTGCAATAAAGAGGGCGCGGAAAAATACCGCCTGCATTTCCTTTTCATCATTCTTACCCAAAGCCTGAGCGGTTAAGCCAGTTGTGCCAGAACGCAAGAAATTAAACGTAGTGAAAATCACATCAAATATGATAGCTCCAACAGCTAAACCACCAATGAGGGCTTCATCATTCATTCGACCTACAACAGCTAAATCAACAATACCTAAGATTGGCGTTGTCAAAAAGGCGAGTGTCATAGGCAAGGCTATTTTAATGGCCGAGTGATGAGTAACATCAAAGCCATTAGCCTTATCAGTAGCAATATGGAGATCATGCGACATTTTAATATTTCTCAAAAAAGGCTAAGGCTCACTATTCTAAGCGTTTAATCTTTCTTGAAAATGACGCTTGCAAGCCAACCTGTAAATATAGCCATTAAAACAGCAAATACGCCATATAGGAAGCTATATTCATGAGCCATTTTATAGGTAAATTGCTCAAAACCTGTTTTGCGTACTGTCAAATCAATAGCTTGAGAAAAAACATAGCCACCTTTTTTAAATAAATAAGCGCGGGCTTTATGTTCACCAATTGGAATATTTGCGGGGATTTTTACTCGTGCGCGAAATAACGTCGGGGATAAAAACTCAACCCCACTGAAATCTTCAACATATAGGTTGCTGTTAATTTTCAAGCGCACAACTGCATCATGAAACTCTTGTAAGCCTTGGGTACTTTTCACTTCGCTATGGGGTGTAAATTGTAGATATTTAACCCCCAATTGCAACTTGCCCAAAACATCTGGAGCAGCTAATTGATCAAGCGGTTTTGATGCAGCAAGTGAATAAGATGCCGGCACCTGCGAGAAACTTTGAGCATCACTATTAATCCACAACCCCATAACGCGATCTTTACGCCTTGTGGTGAGATCAGAACGTGGGCCTGATAATGCAAGCGCAATATCAAAATGTTTCTGGTTACGGTCTTCAGCAGCCACACCTTCAACAGAGCCAAAGATAACTAAATCTGTACCATCAAAGCTTGAAGTAATAGAAATCACCTCATTGGAAAGACCAATTTGAATGCTTTCGCTATCTCCGCCAGTTTCCGCATTATTATCTGTCTGCGCCAAAGTTGGAGCAAGTAAAGAAGATGAGAAAAATAGACCAGCTACTAATGCAGCAGCAGTAAATGATTTTAAGTTTATCATTTTAATGCCCCCCACCTAAATTAGATGCCAGTGAGAATAACTCACTCGGTGTAACCAAAAGATCATAAGCCAGACGCACACACACAGCCAACACCATCAAAGCTAGCAGAGCGCGCAATTGATCACCGCGCAGCTTTTGGCCAACTTGCGCACCAAATTGAGCGCCAATCACGCCGCCAACCATCAAGATGATAGCCAAAACAAAATCAACCGTATGGTTGGTAGTTGCTTGGATAATGGTAGTATAAGCAGTGGTAAACATAATCTGAAATAGGGATGTACCAATCACCACATTAGTCGGCACACGAAGCAAATAAATCATTGCAGGAACCATGATAAAGCCACCACCAACACCCATAATAGAGGCCAAAATGCCCACAAGCATTCCCAGCACAAGAACAGGAATAGCACTTAGATAAATTTTTGAACGGCGAAAGCGCACTTTAAAAGGAAGGCCATGGATCCAATTGTGTTGGGATGATTTACGAACCTCAACGCCGCCAGTCTTTTTCACCTTGCGCATGGCATTTAGGCTCTCAATCATCATTAAGGTGCCAACAGTACCTAAGAATATCACATAAAGTAATGAAATAACCAAATCTAATTGGCCTGCATCCCTAAGCGCTTGGAAAATATAAACACCAATGGTGGAGCCCACAATACCGCCAGCTAACATGAATAGACCAAGTTTAACATCAACTGTCATACGGCGAAAATGTGCCAATGCGCCAGAGAATGAAGAGGCCACAATCTGATTAGCTTCTGTCGCCACAGCAACAGCAGGTGGAATATTGTAAAAAATCAAAAGTGGGGTCATCAAAAAACCACCGCCAACTCCAAACATACCTGAGAGAAAGCCCACCCCTCCGCCCATAGCGAATAGGATAAATATATTAACTGACATCTCAGCGATAGGGAGATAAATGTTCATGATTTGACCAGCGTATTTGGTAAATGATTACGTGATGATCGGCTAGATGCGCCTAAAAACCGCATATGTCAATTGCTATATCCAAAAAAAATATCTGGCATCTTATAATTTATTTGTACTATTATTATTTTTTTGGATTATTTGATGATATGCAATCTTCTAAAATTTGCTTTTTTTCTATCATACATGGTATTATCTAACCTCTAAAATTAAATAAGGGGCCGCACTAGATAACTAGCCCATACACTCCTTAAGCCATTGTTTTAATATCTT
>CAKMZG010000169.1 GCA_929200335.1 uncultured Alphaproteobacteria bacterium
GCATAACAAGGCAAAGCCATGGCAGATTTAGCCGTCTCAATTTTTTTGCGCAGGGCTGATGATGGTTTTAAATCTCCAGCTTCAATGATAATATAGGCATCACTCGGCGGATCTTCCAATACGCCCTTGAGGCAATTCGCTAGATTTTTTTGTGTGGAACCTCTGATCCATATCAGGCGCTTGCCGCCAAACATGCCGATGGTATTGGCTTCATCGGATATGCGTGCAGGATCAGATGCTGCATCATCAGCCTCAAGCTTGATGACAGCAAAGGGATCGCTAAGATCAACGGAAGTATTTTTTGCAAATAGCCTTGCTCGTTCGCTCACTAAGCCATCATCGGGGCCATAGATTAGTACGGTGGCAAAATCGCTCTTGCCCTGCTTTAAAAATCGATCAACTTCATGTGCTTTTAAGCGTGCCATTGAGTATTTGATCTTTCAGATTTATCTATCGTCCACTTAAAGCGGTAGCAATTGCAATGCGAATTTGCTCTGCTGCTTCTTTGGCCGCGCGATTTTCTGCATTGCGTTGAGAGCGTAAATTTGCAAAGTTTTGGGTTGTTCTATCATAAGCTGCAACCCCTACGCGTTTGCCTTTAGTGATAACGGCATTAGTTTCAGTATCAGTTAAAGTGTAATTAACACCTACTGTTACGTTTGATGCAGTTGGCTCTGCAGTAATTTGACGAACGATTGCAGTGGATGAAGATGTTGAAACTTTTAGTTTCACAGAATAACGCGCACCGTCATTGCCCTTGCCACCTGTTAGGCCAAAAATAAGGCGATTACGCACTTGTTGAGCAACCCGCTCATTGACTGGCGCCACCGTTACATTTTTAAGCGCCATCATAGTTGATGGAGAATTTAAAGGGCGCACTTGGCAGCCCGATAGCACCAACCCCAATAGCAGCGCCCCTAAAATTGGTAAAATATGAATTTTCACTTTAGACAACAACGTTCACAATCCTTTTTGGCACAATAATTAATTTTTTGGGTTCATTGCCGCCCAGAGCCGTTTGAACCACTTCAAGTGCAAGTACTTTTTCTTTTATTATTGCCTCATCTGCATTAATTGGCAATTCCAGCATAGCTTTTTTCTTACCATTGATTTGAATAGGCATGGTGACACTGTCCACCACTGTAAGAGCTTTGTCAATTTCAGGCCACGGGGTTGTGGATACTAAGCCCTCACATTTTAATTCTTGCCAGCATTCTTCGCCTAAGTGAGGCATCATTGGCGCAAACATTTGCACAACAATACGGCCAGATTCTAATAGGGCATTAAGGTCATGGTCATTGGCTTTGCTAGATTTAGCTTTCTTAATGGCTGCATCCACCTGATTAGCAGTGCTGTGAATTTGAGCAACGGCACTGTTGAATTTCAAGGTATTCAGCATTTCATCAATTTTCTCAACGGTCTGGTGAATGTGCTTGCGTAATTCCAATGCCCAATCGCTGAGCTGGCCATTGTCAATCGGTTGATGTTGAGCACCAAGAGCTGCAATTTCACCCATCGTGCGCCATACTTTTTGAGTAAAGCGATGCGCGCCTTCAACGCCTGCTTCTGTCCAAATCACATCGCGATCTGGGGGCGAATCCGATAAAACAAACCAGCGAGCGGTATCCGCGCCATAGGCTGCAATAATATCATCTGGATCAATGGTATTGCGTTTAGATTTTGACATTTTTTCAATACCGCCGATTTTTACTTCAGCACCTGTATCAATATGCACAGCTATACGTTTACCATCTTTTTCAGAGATGGAAACTTCATCGGGAGACAACCATCCGCTGTCATTTTTATAGGTTTCATGAACAACCATGCCTTGAGTAAATAGGCCTTTAAATGGTTCTTTTAAATCAAGATGGCCTGTTTTTTGCATAGCGCGGGTGAAAAAGCGTGAATATAGAAGGTGCAAAATAGCATGTTCGATACCGCCTATATATTGATCAACAGGCAGCCAATGATTAGCAATGCTAGGCTCGGTTGGGGTGTCTGCTTCTGGTTTGGTAAAGCGGGCAAAGTACCATGAACTGTCCACAAATGTATCCATGGTATCAGTTTCGCGTTTTGCCGCTTTGCCACATTTGGGGCAATCTACCTCGCGCCATGTTGGATGGCGATCTAATGGGTTGCCAGGCTTGTCAAAGTTAATATCTTCTGGCAAAATAACGGGTAAGTTTTCCTTTGGTACAGGCAATGGGCCGCAATCATCACAATGAATAACAGGAATTGGGCAACCCCAATAACGTTGGCGAGAAATACCCCAGTCGCGTAATTTATAATTCACTTGGCGTTCAGCCTGCGGTGTGCCTTCAAATTTAAGAGCTTCTAACTTCTTCGCCATTGCTTCTTTGGCATCATCAATAGACATGCCGTCTAAAAAGTCAGAATTAAATAATGTGCCCTCACCAACATAGGCTTCATTTTGCACATAAAATGCATCGGGGTTTTCACCTGTAGGTAAGACAACGGGTGTGACGGTTAACTCATATTTACGTGCAAAATCTAAATCGCGTTGGTCATGGGCAGGACAACCAAAAACGGCGCCAGTGCCATAATCCATTAAGACAAAATTTGCCACATAGATAGGCAGCGGTGTACCTGTGATAGGATGTTTAACTGTTAGGCCAGTATTAAATCCATGCTTTTCTGCAGTTTCAATAGCTGCCGCTGAAGTGCCAATTTTGCGGCATTCGGCATTAAAGTTTGCAAGCTCCGCATTTTGTTCGGCCAATTCAAGTGATAAGGGATGATCTGCTGCAATAGCTAAAAAGCTTGCGCCAAAAATGGTGTCATGGCGGGTGGTGAAGACTTCCAAATTGGTGAAATCGCCAACCTGCTCGCTCATTTCAAATTTAACGCGCATGCCCTCTGAGCGGCCAATCCAGTTTTTCTGCATTAAGCGCACTTTTTCTGGCCATCCATCCAGCTCATCAAGTGCAGACAAAAGGTCTTCACTATAATCCGTGATTTTCATGAACCATTGGGTTAAATCGCGTTGCTCAACCTCAGCACCTGAACGCCAACCTTTGCCATCAATCACTTGCTCATTGGCAAGCACGGTCATGTCAACGGGATCCCAGTTCACTTTAGCATTTTTACGGTAGATCAAACCAGCATCTAAAAAATCCACAAACATTTGCTGTTGTTTGTGGTAATATTCCACATCGCAAGTGGCAAATTCACGCGACCAATCTAAAGACAGCCCCATGGATTTCAATTGCTTACGCATGGAAGCTATGTTCTCATAAGTCCAGCTTTTAGGATGGGTGTTGTTTTTCATGGCTGCATTTTCAGCAGGCATGCCAAAAGCATCCCAACCCATAGGGTGTAAAACATCGCAGCCTTTTGCACGTTTATAGCGCGCCACCACATCGCCCATGGTATAATTGCGCACATGGCCTACATGGATACGCCCAGAAGGGTAGGGGAACATCTCTAAAACATAATAAGGATTTTTAGATTGCTCTATCTCTGTGCTGGTATTGAATATTTTAGCTTCGTCCCAGATTTTTTGCCAGCGGGCTTCTGCGTCATTTGCGTTATAGCGGTCTGTACTCATGATAATATTTTTATTTTAGGATTGATTTGATTGTTGATAATAACCACAAAAGCGGTAACAAGGATTATTATCAAGTGATTTGTGCCTTTATAGGAGATTTTGATGCAAAATACAGTAGAAAATATGAGCAAAGCGTTAAAAGATAATTTTGAAGCTGTGCAAGAGCAGATAAAATGCGCGGAAGAAGAGGCTGGGCGTGAGGAAGGTGCTGCCCAATTAATCGCTGTATCTAAAACCTATGATGCCATATCGATTGAGCCTGTTATTGAAGCTGGGCAGCGCATTTTTGGGGAAAATCGTGTGCAAGAGGCACAGGGTAAATGGCCAGAATTGCGTGAGAAATATTCAAACATTGAATTGCATCTAATTGGCCCTCTACAAAGCAATAAATCTGCAGATGCAGTGGCGCTTTTTGATGTTATCCATACGGTGGATAGAGAAAAAATTGCCAAAACCTTGTCCCAGGAGATGGAAAAGCAAGGTCGTCATTTGCCTTGTTTCGTGCAAGTTAACACGGGCGAAGAGTTGCAAAAGGCAGGTATTGCGCCCAGTGATGCCGTGGTGTTCGTGAAAAAATGTCAGACTGAATATGGGCTTAATATTGTAGGGCTTATGTGTATTCCGCCGGTAGATGAAAATCCAGGCCCTCATTTTGCGCTTTTGCGTGATTTGGCAAAGCAATTAGAACTTGAACAGCTTTCGCAGGGCATGTCGGGAGATTACAAAACGGCTATCTTGATGGGGGCAACTCATGTGCGGGTTGGTTCAGCTATTTTTGGTGCCAGAGATTAAAATAAGTGATTACACAAAGGAACGAAGCTAATGAATTTTGGAAGCGACAATTGGGCAGGTGTTGCCCCGCAAATTGCTCAAAGTTTAACCAAACATAGTCAAGGTTATGCAGCGCCCTATGGCACTTCAGATTTGGACAAGGCATTAGAGGCACGTTTCAATGACTTGTTTGAACGTGAGGTTGCAGTTTATTTTGTTGGAACAGGAACAGCAGCAAATTCACTTGCTTTATCTTCACAAAACAAACCTGGCGGTGTTGTTATGTGTCATCGTGATGCGCATATTTTTAACGATGAATGCGGTGCGCCAGAATTTTATACAGGTGGTGCGCGATTGGCGCCCATTGATGGTAAGTTGGGAAAATTTACTCCAAAGGCTTTAGATTATGAGCTTTCTCGTTTCCAACCAGATTTCATACACCATGGCCAGCCCATGGGTGTTAGTATTACTCAAGCTACTGAATGGGGTACGTGTTATCAGCTTGATGAGATTGAAGCCCTTGCAGATGTTGCTCATGCACATGATTTGCCGTTGCATATGGATGGGGCGAGATTTGCCAATGCTTTGGTTAATTTTGATGTGTCGCCTGCTGAGATGACGTGGAAGAATGGTGTAGATATTCTTTCTTTTGGTGGTACAAAAAATGGTTGTTGGTGTGCCGAGGCGGTTGTATTTTTTAATCCTGAAAAGGCGCGTGAGCTGCCTTTTATGCGTAAGCGTGCAGGACATTTGTTTTCTAAAACTAGATTTATTGCGGCGCAATTTCATGCCTATCTGGATGATGATTTATGGCTGGAACTAGCGCGCAACGCGAATGTTATGGCTCAGCAATTAGCTGAAGGCATAAGCCTGTCATCGGGGGCAGAATTGGCTTGGGGTTGCGAAAGTAATGAGGTCTTTGCAGTGATGCCATCTGATAAGATAGAGCAATTACAAAAAGCCGGTGCGCATTTTTATGAGTGGAATACACCTCATAGCTTAGATTTAGGTATATCTGACAAGCGCAGACTTATTAGACTTGTGTCTAACTATTCAACCTCAAAAGATGAAGTTATAAATTTTCTGAAACTTGTTAATA
>CAKMZG010000170.1:0-828 GCA_929200335.1 uncultured Alphaproteobacteria bacterium
ATTAATTGGTAAGTTTAAAGTACAACTAAAACCATGCGAAACTGGTTTACCATCAACGCATGTAAAACCGCGTTCAAACCATTTGTTTAAGCTTTTAAGCTGCCCACTAAAATCAATCTGAAACGGGATTAGCAGCGCTGTATTGAACTCTTTCCAGGTCTCTCCTTGATATTGTACGGCATTATATCCACTTTCAGTCCAATGTGAGTTCTCATAGCTAAATTGATAATGGTCTGAAAGTGTAAAAAATGCTGTTTTTTCAAGAACTTGGGATAAATGAAACAGCTGATCATTCTTTAGATATTCAAAGAAGTTCTTATTTGTAGGGATATGAATATTGTCTAATATTAAAGTACCGTTTTTTTTAAGATGCGGCACAATATTATAAAAATCGATTTCATTCATTGGAAATGAATGAATGTCATTCAATAAAATGATATCAAGGTAAGGAGCTTCTACTTTTTTATGCGGAATTGACCTGTTGCGATAAGTAATGGTTGCATTTTTATCAACTGGACTATCAGCAACTATCCGCTTGAACTGTGCCAGATTTGGGCGCCTATCGTAAACGTAGTGTTTATCAGAATATAATGAAAAAAGCAGTGTGGTTTGAGAGCACCCTGTTTCAAGGGTACACAAGTTTTCAATATTGTAGTGTCGAGTCAAAAAATACTCGAGGATACGCAACCCATGCTTACTCAAACTTTCTTCTGTTTTTATTTCATTTTCAATGCAATAATCCAATATAGTATCTATATCTGCGGTTTTATTCATTATTTGTGTCTTTTTATAGTTATAGATATTTAAGTATATATGATTGCGTTAAGC
>CAKMZG010000170.1:838-1995 GCA_929200335.1 uncultured Alphaproteobacteria bacterium
CCTGTTGTTTTGAACCACCGTCTACATAGAATTAATACGTTCAATAACCGCGTTACCGGGGATATATTTGCGCTACAAATTTAATTTTATGGAATGTCCTCTCAGTGTAAGATGTATAAAAGTTATATCGTTGGCAAGATTAGATAATATCACCAAAGCAGAGATAGGAACCCTCTTAATTCATGAGTAACAAAATAACTTCAATTTTGATCATGGGTACAGAACCAGCCATGCTATATAAATTTCATGGCCCCCTTATTCGTACTTTATGCGCGCAGGGATATGATGTTCATCTTGCCGCTAATGGTCTCGTTGATAATACATTTTATGGCAAAAAACTTTTAGCATTAGGCGCACGATTGCATCAATTGGGCTTGTCTCGAACAAGCGTAAACCCGGTAAAAGAAATTTTATCTTGTTTTGCTGCCTGGCGTCTGATTCGTGGTATTAAACCTGATTGTGTTTTAACATATACAATAAAACCTGTAATTTATGGCACGCTTGCTGCCTGGTTGGCTGGCGTTAAGCGCCGTGTCGCATTGATAACTGGACTAGGGTATGCATTTACGGAAAAAGGGAATATTAGGCGCCGCGTGGTTCGATGGTATGCAACTTTGCTTTATAAAATCAGCTTGGCTAAAGCACATAAAGTAATGTTTCAAAATCCAGATGATCGTACCGAATTTTTTACCAATGGGGTGTTGCCACAGGCTTGGCAAAATACCTCTAATACGATGGTGGTTGATGGTTGCGGGGTCGATTTATCCACTTTTTCGCAAATTCCTTTACCTCCCTTCGATCAAACTCCCATAACTTTTATCATGATCGCACGTTTGGTACGCGATAAAGGAATAATCGAGTTTATCGAAGCTGCAAAACTAGTACTTTCATCTGAGCAAAATGCCAGGTTTTTATTGCTGGGTGATATAGATGAAAATCCAAAAAGCCTTACTCGAAGTGAACTGGATGCTCTTACCTCAGCTGGACTATTTGAATGGAAAGGACATGTTGATGATGTCCGTCCTTATCTTGAACAATCACACATTTTTGTTCTCCCGAGTTACCGTGAAGGACTACCACAATCTACTTTGGAAGCCATGGCCGCTGGTCGTGCGATCATTACAACCGATGTGCCAGGATGTCGTGAAACGGTTGTT
>CAKMZG010000170.1:2005-4577 GCA_929200335.1 uncultured Alphaproteobacteria bacterium
AATGGCCTCCGATTGATCTCTAGCCTTTAGCTCCTTTAATAATTGATCATAAAAAAATTAAAACCTACGCAAAAAACAGTCGCAAGATGGCCGAAGACCGTTTTGATGCAGAACTAATAAATACACAATTAATTGCTCATTTGACGGCCATAAATGAACCTGACGGTTCAACTCTAGAAGCTGCAATCGATGTTTAATCAATCAGAAAATCCCGGTGCAAATCGCGTATTGGTTGTCGGCGCAACGGGCCGCATTGGTACATTATTGCGGCCCTTTTGGCAAAATACAAAAACCAATAACGAATATGTCTATCAAACACGAACTGCAAATCCAGACTATGATATCACTTGGTCGCCATTAGAGGGTTCAGCTCCTTTTAAAAGGAATCTTTCTGGCCCTCCTCCTTATTCAGCTATCTTGTTATTGGCGGGTGTAGTGCCAGGTTCTAATGTTGATTTTTCCCTCAATGCTGCTCTTGCTAATGCGGTCCTTGCTACCGCTTGCAAAGTTGCAATTCCAAGAGTTTTACTTGCATCATCTTCAGCTGTTTATGGCTCTTATAAGAATCAACCTTATAGCGAATTAGATTCTGTAAAACCAAGCGAGCCATATGGAAAAGCAAAACTGGAGATGGAACAAATTTGTGATAGGTGGCGGTTGGAAGGGCTTGATATTAGTTGTTTGCGCATTGGTAATGTTGCAGGAGCTGATGCACTGTTAACAAATATTGATAATAAACCAATACTGCTTGACTGCTTCGAAAATGGGCGAGGGCCAACCCGATCGTATATTGGGCCTTTATCCTTAGCGCAAACACTGGATTCATTGTTAAGTCTTAGCGAGCCTTTGCCTGAGATTATTAATGTTGCAGCACCGCACCCAGTTGAAATGGAATCATTGCTGGAAGCTGCATCAATCGATTGGCGTTATCGAAAGGTTTCGCACAATACTGGACAAACTATTACTCTTGACTGCGCGCGCTTAAAAGCTTTACGACCGTTTTCAGAACAGGAAAGCACAGCCAGAGAAATTATTAGGCAATGGCGGAGCGTAAAAGATTTTAGATGACGAGAAGCAAACGGATTTTTGATGTTCTTATGGCAATGGTTCTCATCATTTTATTATCACCTATTATAATTTGTATATCTCTCGCTATTTTAATTATTGATGGTAGGCCGGTATTTTTCCTCTCTGAACGAATGAAAGATCCATCAAACCGCTTCGTTTTAGTAAAATTTCGAACCATGAAAACTGTCGAGAATGATTCTGGAGTTTCAGGGGGAGATAAGGCTTCACGTATTACTCGTCTAGGTCATCTGTTACGTCGTACACGCATGGACGAGTTGCCTCAATTATTTAATGTATTGAAATCAGATATGAGTTTTGTTGGTCCTCGCCCACCTCTACCTGTGTACGTAAATCGTTTCCCTGAAATATATACTAAAGTCCTTAAATTCCGTCCCGGCATAACTGGTTTAGCGTCGGTATATTATCATGTACATGAAGAATATCTTTTATCGCGTTGTACGAATGCAAGGGAGACAGATGAGGTTTATTGTCGATGTTGTATCCCGCGAAAAGCCAGAATTGACTTAATCTATCATAAACAGAGCACATTATGTTCAGATTTTTATCTGATGTTTAAAACTGTGCTTAAGAAATTACGCTAGGTTTTGGTTGACTTATTAGAACATTTTCCTTTTTCAACACATAGGCGGACAAATTGTTTTACCGATCGTTTCTTTTTGGAATTGTTGATTGTTCGGCAGATTGAATCATAAAGCTTTGCATTAGTAGCTAGTTTCTCAATTGCATCTGCCAAGGCGGCTGCATCAATTCTTTTAGCTATTAGCCCGGAAACATTGTGCTCTATTTGTTCAACCAGTCCTCCAACTGGAGTTGCAACAACTGGTAATCCATTGCCAAGGGCAATTGATACGATGCCTGATTGACTGGCTTCAATATGAGAGAGAACAATTGCATGATAGGATGGCAATAAATTTGCCAATTCGTCATCGGAAAGCCAACGATTAACAACAGTAGCTCCCAAGCGTTCTAATCGAGAAGCCTCGTTACTAATATTGCCTTCACCATAAATACCAACTTCAAATTGAATACCACGTGAACGCAGTAACTCTAATGCATCTGTAAGCAATGTCAGTCCTTTATAAGGCATTATTCGACCCATAAAGAGTAATCGCAAAGGCTCACCTATTTTGCGGGTGGCAGCAATTTGTGGTTTTTCAAAAGAAATATCAGGCAAAAACAAAACTTCTTGGCGAATGTGCTGAAGTTTCTTGTTGGCAGCAAGTTTATTTCCCTCAACTTTGGTCAGAGTGAAAATTACATCAGCCTGAGTTGCTGCCCTGTCGAGTAAAAACTTTGCCGTACCAGATCTGTAATCACCAGGATGAGTACTTGCATCGTGAACAATCGTAGCATATCTGGCACCTGATACTGCTACACAAGGCATGATCAGTGAGGACCAAATATGCGGCATCAATTCTATGACAATGTCAATTTTCTGATCCTTAATTTTATTTTTTAACTGTCGCCTGAGTAGTGGAACTCT
>CAKMZG010000170.1:4587-5302 GCA_929200335.1 uncultured Alphaproteobacteria bacterium
ATGAAAATATGGCACCAAGATTGGTTTCAAATGTGCGAACTGGAAATAAGGAATCTCCAAAATTCAAGAATTTTTCGTACAATTCATTATGAATGGATACGGACACATATGCCTGAATACTTTGATCCTTTATCGCAGCAGACCCTATCTCATGCACTAAATGTGAAATGCCTCGCCGCCCCCAGTAGACAAACATCACACGAATCGGTTTTTCCATAAAAATTCTTTCTTATGAGTTATGCTTCTAAATCGTCAAGTTAGATAAATACCAACCTTAATTCAGAGCATTTCATAAACAAATAAATTGTAGTGTTAGTGATTGCAACAATTGAACACCATTTAGCTATCTGCAGAAAAGTTGTATCTTTAAATACTTTAGCCCCATGCCTAATCAAAACCAGAGTAAACAAATTGAGTATTTTTTCTTTTTGGTTTCTTTCAATAGCCAATAAGGAAATATCGTTTACTGGAACTGGGTTTTGATCTATTTCATATTCGTTGATATCAAATACATTATGTAGTATGCGTGAAATATGCTATTGAGAAGCAAATTCATGGCTATAAATATTAAGCTGCAAAATTATTTGACTTGGAACATTTTTCCCAAGACCACTGTAATAAAGAACTTCAGATTGATAGTGTAATTTTTCTGCAATAGCGTTTCATATTATGTTAAGGAAATGGCCTTAGGGCAGATTTGGTTAATACAGGAATT
>CAKMZG010000171.1:0-2820 GCA_929200335.1 uncultured Alphaproteobacteria bacterium
GTTCTCATTTAAGTGAATCCACTTAAATGCTACACGCGCTAGGTAAGAGATTTTAGCCTAATGCGCAAATTTTCAATATTTCGAATAAACGATTAATTTATGGGGAAAATAAAAAAGCGCCATATTGATATTGTGAATTGAATGACGTTTGAAGTGGAAGGCTACTCAGTGACCCGTGACGAATTCGTTGTGGCTGCTTCCTTCCGGACCTGACCAAGTTGGCGAGTGACACGTCCACAAGCAACCTTCCGCCCCCTATATCGTTGGATTTTTTCCAAAATGCAAGGTTCAAGTTGAAAAAAAACGTGTTACTAAAGAATCATGACACAATTTATTTTAGACAAAACCCTTGAGGGTGATAGCATTTTTATTGCTGATTTAACCCTTTGCACCTTAAGATTAATCAATGATAAGCGTTGGCCATGGCTGGTTTTAATGCCAAAACGCCCTGATATTGAAGAGGTTTTTGATCTCAGTAAAGACGATCAGAAACAACTGCATATTGAGACGAATCAAGCGGCTGAAAAATTTAAAGCACTCACCAATTGCGAAAAAATCAACATTGCAATGATCGGCAATGTGGTACGTCAATTGCATGTCCATATCATTGCCCGCGATGACGGCGATGCAAATTGGCCAAGCCCCGTGTGGGGCTATGGCACACGCGAGCCTTATAATGACGCCGAAATTGATGAATGGCATGACAAATTAATCACAATGCTGAACGGGTAAATCTTGATGGATAATTTTATTAAAAATTTACCCAAACTGCCCAATTTCATTGGCATGGGCTATTGCAACAACCCATTAAGCCGCCACCTTATCAAAAGAGGGGAAATAGAAATCAAGGCGGCATATAATGATACCAAGGCAAAAACCTACCTACTTAGTGAAGGCAAAGTCTTACTAAAACAAACTGCAAATGGCCGTGATCCTCTATTCACAATGGCTGAGGCCAGTCAATTTCAAATGGCTCCATATCAAGAAGTGCTTCTAGGTTATCTGGGCGATGAACCACGGTTTGCCATGGAAGTCCTACAAGATTTAGATAATTGCTCAGACAATATTATAAATGAAAGCCTCCGCGCGCTAGCCATGAAGCACATGGTGGAGCCAGAGCATGTTGGCGCGCTGGCTTTAGCAAACAGTTTACTCTCTTGGCATAAATCGCATAAATTCTGTGCCAAATGTGGTAATCAAAGCCAAATTATGGATGGCGGGTATCGCAGAATGTGTACATCTTGTGGCGCGGAGCATTTTCCACGTACAGACCCTGTTGTAATTATGCTAATTATAAAAGATGACCATTGCCTTTTGGGTTCGGGGCATAATTTTGATCCCACAATGTATTCAGCCCTTGCAGGATTTATGGAACCAGGGGAAACCATAGAAGATGCCGTGCGTCGCGAAACATTAGAAGAGGCTGGCATAGCCGTTGGTGATGTTCATTATCTCACATCTCAACCCTGGCCAATGCCCCATACTCTTATGATCGGATGTATTGGCGTTGCTACAAACTATGACATCAATATTGATGAAGAAGAATTACGCGATTGCAAATGGTTTTCAAGAAATGAAATCAAACGGATGCATGAAGACCAACATCACGATGAACTAAAAGTACCGCCCTCATTTGCCATTGCATCACAGCTTATTCAATATTGGCTAATAAATGAGTAAGATGGAAAAAAGCATTCGCCATATAACCTAAGTCATATAAATGATTAGGCTATATTTATTGCAGTTCATTTGCTGAATCAATTTTTATTGCTTCAGCTATAGCAAAAATGGGAAGTTCCTTTTATAACAACGCAAAATTAATGGATGAAAGACTTAAATTCTATGAGCATTGTTAAAAGTATTGAAAACTCTCTAGTGCCTATACATAAAGCGGGATATCCCTTTATTGCTGCATTCTTTATAGCTAGCTTTATCTTAGGATGGATATGGGGTCCCTTGTTCTATGTTGGATTAGCACTTACCGCATGGTGTGCTTATTTTTTCCGTGATCCTCAACGTATTGTACCTATTCATGATGATTACGTAATCTCACCAGCTGATGGTAAGATTTCGCATATCTCTGAAATCATCCCGCCAAGCGAATTGAACCTTGGCAATGAGCCAATGTTACGGATATCCGTATTCATGAATGTGTTCAACTGCCATGTTAATCGCGCACCAATGAGCGGTAAAATTACCAATATTCAATACCGCCAAGGTAAATTTGTAAATGCTGAATTGGATAAGGCAAGTCAAGAGAATGAGCGTAATGGCATGGTGATCAACACCTCTCACGGCGACATTGGCGTAGTGCAAATTGCTGGTCTTGTTGCAAGACGGATCATCTGCTGGGCAGATATGGGTGAACAAGTAGATGCAGGCGAGCGCTTTGGCCTTATTCGTTTTGGCTCTCGTTTGGATGTTTACCTACCAACAGATGTGAAGGTAAACGTCTGCCTTAATCAAACAGCCATTGCAGGTGAAACAGTTTTGGCCAGCTTTGAAAAAACAGATGAGCCGCGCATTGCGGGTCGGAGTGAATAATGGAAACGCCCTTTCAGCCCTATGACCCAGAAGGCAAGGCCAAACAAGCCCCAACGCGATTACGCGATGTGCCGTTTCGCATGTTGGTGCCTAATGTTGTAACCTTGCTGGCAATCTGCGCAGGCTTAACCGCCATTCGCATGGGCTATGAAGGGCGTTTTCAAATGGCAGTAATTGCAATTTTATTTGCTGCCATTTTAGACGGACTAGATGGACGCATAGCACGGCTTTTAAAATCATCCTCGGGCTTTGGCGCTCAAATGGATAGCCTTGCTG
>CAKMZG010000171.1:2830-5301 GCA_929200335.1 uncultured Alphaproteobacteria bacterium
CTTGCTGATTTTGTAAATTTGGGCGTTGCACCTGCCATTATCATCTATTTTTGGGGTTTGGCTCCCCTAAAATCTCTGGGCTGGATTGCAGCCCTACTCTTTGCCATTTGTGCCTGTCTTCGCTTGGCACGTTTTAATGTGATGTTGGAAGATAAAAACACCCCAAAATGGCATAAGAGTTTTTTCTTAGGTGTACCAGCTCCCGCAGGTGCAATGCTAGTCCTTGCCCCACTTTACGTTCAATTCATTAGCTCAGAATTTGGTTTTGAATTAACTAAGGAATATCGCCTGTGGCTTTCCCCAGTTATTGCCCTATATCTTAGTGCCATTGGTCTATTATTGGTTTCCAACATACGCACTTTTTCGGGCAAGGAAATTGGTGCAAAAATCAACCGTAATCTAGCTCTCCCCCTGATGTTAGGCGCAGTTGTCATTGTGATGTTGTTATTTTCCTATCCTTGGGAAGTATTAACCATAATATCTTTAATCTATTTAGCTTCTATCCCCTTCAGTCATATGAAATTTAATAGAAAATCTAAGGCAGAAGCTTAAAAAATAGAACAAAAATAACAGTTTTAAAAAATAGGCTTGCTCCACAAAACACAATTCCCTAAGTTTTATTTAGCTCACAGCTATCTATCACTATAGCGTGTAGCATTTAAGTGGCTTCACTTAAATGAAAACTATTCGCGCGAATCAAGGAATCTATTGCATGTCACCCAAAAGTGAACACCTATTTTGGGAATAGTGCCATGCAACAACAAAGGGAAAGAGCACATTTATGAATTTATAGATAAGTGAAGTGCTCTAAGGATTTTCAAATGCAGTTTAATGGAACAGACGATTATGTTGTTAGCGATGATTTAACGGTAGCCGTTAATGCCGCTATCACCTTGGAGCGCCCCCTCTTGGTTAAGGGGGAGCCTGGCACAGGCAAAACCGAACTTGCCAAACAATTGGCTCAAGCGCTGGATGCCCCATTAATAGAATGGCACATCAAATCCACTACAAAAGCTCAACAAGGGCTTTATGAATATGACGTGGTTTCGCGTTTGCGAGACAGCCAACTGGGCGATGAGCGCATCAAAGATGTTAAAAATTACATCAAAAAAGGTAAGATTTGGGAGGCTTTTGAGGCTAAAAAGCGCACAATTCTACTTATTGATGAGATAGATAAGGCAGATATTGAATTCCCCAATGATCTGTTGCAAGAACTCGATAAGATGGAATTTTTTGTTTATGAAACAGGTGAAACCATCAAGGCAGAACAGCGCCCGATTATCATCATCACCTCAAATAACGAAAAAGAATTGCCCGACGCCTTTTTGCGGCGCTGTTTCTTTCATTATATTCGGTTTCCCGATGCCGAAACCTTGGCAAAAATCATCGAGGTGCACCACCCCGCCATCAAGCCTCAGCTGCTAAGTGAAGCCCTCACGCAGTTTTATGAAATCCGTGAACAGCCCGGGTTGAAAAAGAAACCATCGACGTCAGAAGTGCTGGATTGGCTCAAGCTTTTGTTGGCAGAAGACATCGATCCCGAGGTCTTAAAACGCGACGGTGCTTCCGCTTTGCCCACCCTGCACGGCGCGCTTTTGAAAAATGAACAAGATGTTCATCTGTTTGAACGTCTCGCTTTTATTGCCCGCGGGGGGCGATAAGCGAACACGCACGACCGCAAAGGTCACAAATATGGGTCGGACATTATGTCCACAGAAAGGTTAAGATCATGGTGGTCATCGCAGCACTTATCTTTGGGGCGCTATTTGGTGTTCTTCGTGCGCGCAATCGCGACGGCAATGCATTCGACAAAGCGCAATACGGCGCGGTTTACGCATTAATATTCGGCTTGATCGCGTTGTTCTTTGTCATCATTATGAACAGGTAACATCTTGATTTCACTTATCCAACCCTTCGTTATGAAGTGATCCAACGAAATGTTCTTGCCCTTTTTCGAAAACCTTCGCGCCCATAAGGTCCCTGTGTCTTTGCGCGAATTTTTGGCCTTTTTAGAGGCCATGAAAGCCGGGCTTGTCACCTATGATGTTGAAGGCTTCTATTACCTTGCTCGCAGCATCATGGTTAAGGATGAACGGCACCTTGACCGATTTGACCGCGCATTTTCCGCGACATTTGAAGGGCTAGAGGCAATCTCGACTGATGAAATGTTGGAGGCTGTAAAAGTTCCGCAAGAATGGCTGGACAAGATGGCCGAAAAGTTTCTGTCCGAAGACGAAAAAGCCAAGATCGAAGCTTTGGGTGGCTTTGATAAATTGATGGACACGTTGAAAGAGCGCTTGAAGGAGCAAGAAAAACGTCATCAAGGGGGCAGAAAATGGATTGGCACGGCCGGCACGTCCCCTTTCGGGGCTTACGGGTTTAATCCCGAGGGCGTACGCATCGGCCAAGACAAATCGCGCCACAAGCGGGCGGTTAAGGTCTGGGACAAGCGCGAATTTAAGAACCTTGAC